>NZ_AENZ01000057.1:0-204753 GCF_000183485.2 Alistipes sp. HGB5
CATCGGAGCGTTCTTTATGCGGTGCGGACAGTGACGGACTGGAGCGGACATGGGTACCTGTTTTTCTGCCGGAGATGTATCTTCGGGACTTTTAATATTCTCTGCCATGCAACAGGAAGATGATTTGAAAGCCCTTGAAAATATCGTGCAGTTCGCCCGCGGGCTGGGCGTGTTTTTTTTGGTGCTGCACGTGTATTGGTATTGCTACGAATGGCTCTCGTCATGCGGCCTGACCTACGGTTATGCCGACCGTCTCCTGCTCGATATCCAGCGGACAACTCTTCTTTTCTCCTCTCCCGTCATTACGAAACTCTGCGCCTTTCTGTTCCTCGCGCTTGGCTGCTACGGCACGAAGAGCGTCCGCAACGGCAGGGTCGACAGGCGGCATATCGTCGCTGCCGCCTGCCTCGGCTTCCCGCTGTTCTTTCTGAACGGCTTTCTGCTGTCGCTGCCCGCTGGGATCGGCTTCCAGGGCTGGAGCTACACGCTGACCCTTGGTGCGGGCTACCTCAGCCTGCTGGCCGCCGGCGTGTGGCTGCGGCGATTGATGAAACAGCCGCTTATGGACGATCCTTTCAATGACAATAACGAAAGTTTTCTTCAGGAGGAACGTTGTATTGACAACGATTGCTCGGTGAACTTACCTACGCGTTACCGCTATAAAGGACAATGGCGGAACGGGTGGATATCGGTTGTAAACGTCTACCGTTCAACGGCCGTTATCGGATTGCCCGGCTCCGGGAAAAGCTACGCAGTACTGAACAACTATATCAAACAGCATATCGAGAAGGGATTCTCGATGCTCATCTATGATTATAAGTTCGACGATTTGACGCGCATCGCCTATAACCACTTGCTCCGGCATCTGGACAAATACACCGTCAAACCGAGATTCTGCATCATCAACTTCGACGATCCCCGCCGCTCGAACCGCTGCAATCCCATCGACGCCCGCTTCATGGACGATATCTCGGATGCCTACGAAAGCGCCTACGTCACGCTTTTGAACCTCAATAAGACGTGGGTGGACAAGCAGGGTGACTTCTTCACCGATTCGGCCGTCATTCTGCTGGCGGCGATCATCTGGTACCTGAAAATCTATGACAACGGACATTATTGTACCTTCCCGCACGCCATCGAGTTTCTGTGCCAACCTCTCGAAAAGATTTTCCCGATTCTTTCATCTTATCCCGAACTGGAAAACTACCTCTCACCCTTTATGGATGCGTGGAAAAGCAATGCGCAGGATCAGTTGCAGGGACAGGTGGCATCGGTGAAAATCCCGCTCTCGCGTATGATCTCTCCGCAGCTCTATTGGGTGCTTACGGGCAATGACTTTACACTCGACATCAATAACCCTGAGGAGCCGAAAATCCTCTGCATGGGCAACAACCCCGACCGGCAGAGCATCTACGGCGCGGCGCTGGGACTCTATAATTCGCGCCTTATCCGGCTTATCAATAAAAAGGGGAAATTGAAATCGTCGCTTATCATCGACGAACTACCGACGATTTATATCCGGGGGCTGGATAACCTCATAGCCACGGCCCGCTCGAACAAGGTCTCCGTCTGTCTGGGATTTCAGGACTTTTCGCAGTTGGAGCGCGACTACGGGGAGAAAGAGGCCAAGGTCATCACTAATACTGTGGGCAATATCTTCTCGGGACAGGTCGTGGGCGACACGGCCCGCACCTTGTCGGAGCGTTTCGGCAAGATCGTGCAACTGCGCGAGTCGCACTCGGTATCGAACGAGAACGTCACCACCTCGACCAATACGCAGTTGGAAACACTGATCCCTGCCTCGAAAATCTCCAACCTCACGCAGGGCATGTTCGTCGGCTCGGTCGCCGACAACTTCGACGAGCGTATCGAGCAGAAGATCTTCCATGCCGAGATCGTCATCGACAACGATAAGGTCAAGGCGGAAACAGCAGCCTATGTCCCCATTCCCGAAATATCCTCTTTTGTCGGTGAGGACGGCAAGGATCACATGGAGGAGATCGTCAAAGAGAATTATTACCGTGTCAAAGCCGACGTTGCGGAGCTTGTCCGCCGGGAGATCGCACGTATCGAAGCCGATCCGGATCTCGCGAAACTTTTACCCAAGAAAAAACCGTAATTTTTGCCTCGGTGCGGACTGGAGCGGACTGGAGCGGACATGGGCATCGTTTCGGAAAACATGCTTCTATATTCGCGGCATGAACCTTTTGTTTCACTTAAAACATTTTGTGTTATGCCCGAAGAAAATCAGAATCAAAAACCGATTCAGACCCCCGAACAGGCCGATCCGAAGTACAAGGAAACGCTCCTGCTCTACAACGAGCAGAACGGCGCCGTGGAGGCCGTCTCCGACCTCAAACAAAGCGGTAACCAATACAAGGTTACGACGACGCAACCGCTCACGGCCAACAAACCGGCGTTCTACGAACTTCGCAACAGCTCCGCAGTCGCGGCCTTCATCAAGGGCTTCATGTCGCAGGAGAACGCCAAGCCGTTTCATTTTCTGAAAGTCGCCGCCGACAAGGCCAGCGAAGTCACACAATCGCTGCTGCGCCTTGCCGACAATCCCAAAGACCCTGAGGGCCTCAAAGCCCTTTACGATCATCGCGTCACCTCGTACCAACTCGAAAAGGTCAAGTTCGACACTCCGGATCTGAAGTTGCAGGAGCTGAAAGAGATGGGTATCATCGTTACTCCCAAAGAACTGGAGGCGATGAAGCACGGCCTTCCGACGACGGACCTGCATGACGTGACCCTCAAGATCGGCAATATTCCCGTCGCAGGTCAGTTCGCCCTGCATCCCTATAAGGACATGAACGGTGATGTGCAGGTCGGTCTGACGAGTGCCCTTCCGCGTCCGGAGTTCGAGCGCGAAGAGTACCGGATGATGTTCTCCACGAGTGAGAAGGAGCAGCTGTTGGCCGGAAAGACCCCCGACCGGCTGTACGAACTTCCCAATCCGCACACGGGAGAGAAGGAGTGGTGCTTCGCCACGCTGAATCCCGCGACGAACCGCCTTGTCACCATTCCGAAAAACGAAGTTCCCGATCTGCGTTATTTCAACGGCGTGCGTCTGGATGATACGCAGCAGAACGAACTGGCTCTGGGCGGCCGCGTCTTCGTCGAAGGCTGCTCCATGCGCGGCAGCGACATCACCTATTCAGGCAAAGTGGGCTTCGATGTCCTCTCGAACGAATACAAGATGACCGACTACCAGTTCAGCCGCCCCTATATCTCTCCGCAACTCGACAAACAGCTCGACGACCGTCAGCGCACGGCCCTGCTGAGCCCCGAAGGTCTGGATTGTTCGAAAGAGAAGGAACATCCCATTCTGGGCAAGAACGGCAAGGCGCTGAATTGTATCCTGCGTATCGACCCCCGCTCGAACGGCGTGGTCTACGATTTCTCGCAGCAGCGCCGTCAGGAGCAACAGGAAAAGCAGGAGCAGAAGGCCGAGAAAGCGCAGGAGCAGGCTCCGGATCAGGGTCAGGGCCGCGGTCGCAAACGCTAATCCGCTCCTGCGATGGAAACCCCCGATGAAAAATGGTTCCGGGAGCGCCTGCGGCATTTCCTCGAAATACGCCATCCTCCGCGTCAGTTCCACCATGTGATGATCGAACGGCGCAGCCGTCTGGCCTTCGAAAGCTACGCACAAAGCGTCGAGCTGGGAGTGCCTGCCGCTTCGGCTGTCCGTGCCGCCGACAAAGTCCTGTTCCGGGGCCTGCTTTTCTCGAAATACGACACCGTTCACCTGATTCTCACCACGGACTTTCCGGCTATTCCGGAAAACCAACGGCAGGAGATCGCCCTGCGACTGGTGCGTATCTGCGCTCCGATCTTTCGGGCCTACGATCTGAAAGACGACTTTTCGGAACGCCCGGAATTCCGGCAGCTCAAAGAAGAACTCCGCACCGGTATCCGCAGCTGGATCGATGAGAACGGCGTTCCCGGCTACCGCAGCCCGGCGCGCAAGGAAAAGCCGCCTGCCCCATACTCCGAACAACCCCGATATTCAAAACGCAACAAGCGTAAGTAGTTCATTCACTTAATTTCTTATTACCTTATGAAAAAGATTCTTTTTGCAGCGACCGCTCTGGCCGCCGCCCTGTTCGCCTCGTGCGACAAAGACAATGACACAATCAACCCCGCGCTGCCTGAGACCTCCGACGGCGCACGGATCGCCATCACGCTCACCGGAGCGGACGAGGCCGACACCCGCGCGTTCTTCGACGCTTCGGCCAAGGCCGAGTCGTGGGAATCCTCGCTCTCGTCGCTCTCGGTCTTCGCCTTCGACAATAGCGGAGCACTTATCATCCGCCGTGACTTCACTTCGTCGGAGCTCGCTTCCAAATCGGCGACCTTCGCGCTTCCCAAATCTGCGGCCGGCACCGAGTGCTCATTCTACGCCGTAGCGAACTACGACGCCTCGTCGGCCAAGACCCGCGCAGCCCTTACGGTCCTCGTGGAAAAGTCGGCTGCCGACTATAACGGCACCTTCGCCGAAGTGTCCTCCGCGGCCAAACGTTCGGGCGGCTTCGTGATGTCGGGCTCGACATCGAAAACCATCGGCGCCGTGAATTCCACGACGTCGGTAGGCATCACGCTCAAACGTACCGTAGCCAAAGTGGCCCTCCAGACGACCATAGACCCGTCGTTCGCCGACAAGTACGCCGGAGAGCTCACGATCAACTCCGTAAAACTCTCCAAGGCAGCCTCTCAGTCTTCGGTCGTAGCCGGCACGCCGACGCCCGGGGCCATGAGCTACACGCATACCCAAACCCTCGCCGCGGCATCGGGTAAATACAACGCCCTGTTCTACTGCTTCGAGAACGGCTCTTTAACGGCAGGAAACCGTGTGCTGCTGGAAATCAACGCTACATACGATCTGGACGGCAACGGCTCGACCACGGACGACCGCTCGGAGGTGACCTACTCGGTGGAGCTGACGGGCAAGGCCGCGGGCGAGATCCTGCGCAACGGCTACTACCGTATCGCGGCCAATATCACAGGTCTCGTAGGTCAGGATTGCGCCGTGACGGTGACCGTCGCCGACTGGGAGACACCCGTCACGCAGTCCGTCGAACTGGGAGCATAGTCCGCATGTCGTACCGGGTTCCGTCCTGTGTTTCGGGCGGAGCCCTTTTTCTTTCAAAGCTATGAAAAGATTATTATATATCCTGTCGATAAGTCTTGCCGCGACCCTTATGGGCTGCATCGCCGAAGACAGGTCGGCATGCCCTCATCCCCGCGGCGTTTCGGTTCGGCTGACAGTATGTCCCGACCCGATGACGGCCGTAACCCGCACTACGGACGAAGAGGCGCTCCGCGACCTGAACCTCTATCTCTATGACGATGACGGCGAGATCGTCCTGCACCGCTACCAGAGCTCTTCGACGCTGCGCTTCACGTCCTTGCCCGGCAACTACCGGATGCGTATCGCCGCCAATATGGGCCGTGACCTTGGTGAGAATCCCGCATCGGAAGACTTCACCGTTACGCACGCCGACGAGTACGATACGCTGCCGATGTCCTATGAGGGCGACGTTACGATCACGTCCTCGTCCGGCGGTATTCTGACACTTCCGGTCGTGGAGGTGCAGCGTGTCGTGACGAAGGTATCCTACGATATCGCCGTCAAACCCGCAGACATCGAGCTTCGCTCCGTGCAGCTTTGTTCCGTGCCGCGTGCGGTGTCGGTCTTCGACGTGGCGGCCCGGCCGTCGGACGCCCCCGACGACTACACGGACTGCCCGGAAAGCGGGATTTCGGGACAGCATATTTCGGGGAACTGCTATCTGCTTCCGAATATGCAGGGCACGGTTCCGTCCATTACCGACCAGCGCGATAAGAATCCGGACAATGCCCCCGCGAATGCGTCGTATCTTCTGATCCGGGCTGTACGGGGAGCTAAGGTATTGGCCTATTACATTTACCTGGGCGATAACAACACCACGGATTTCAATGTCCGGGCCAACGTACATTACCGGCTCGCGATTTCGATCCTTGGCGACAGCGAGGTCGACACCCGTGTCAGCAGCTATACGCTCAACGTCTATGACTCTTACGCGGAAAATGCGATCGGCGGCTACTGCACATACGACGTGATGGGCGAACTGTTCGTCGAGGTGGAGGGCGATCCCGCGCCCCTGACGCTGCGGGGACGTATCACGGCCTCGCAGGGCGACAAGAACCGCCTGCTCGTAGACGACGCTTCCATTGGCACGGGCCGCGATCTGGAGCTTGCGAACCAACCGGGGCTGAATGAATATTTCCTTTACTACGACCTTCCGGTCTACACCGCGGCGAACTCCCAAGTAGCCTATACCGTGACGGTCGCAGACGATGCGGGCCTTGCGCAGTCGTTCGATTTCGAGCGCCGCTTTGCAAACCGCCTTCAGGTCGTCGTTGAGACTGCCGACAACGGCAAAGGTTGGGTGAACGTCTCCCGAGCGCTCTATACCGCTGAAATCGCCGGAACGCGCAACCATGTGGTCATGTGTCACGAGATGGGCTGTACGCTGGTGGCGCTTCCTGCCGCGGGCTACCGCTTCGAGGGATGGTACACGACGGACGGCTATACGCAGCGGCTGTCGTCATCGACGACCTATCTCTACACTCCCGCATCGAACGATGCGTCGATCTTCCCGAAATTCACGGCCAACACCCGGCCGCTCGACGACGAGGGCACGGCCAACTGCTATATCGCTCCCGCGCTGAACACCTCCTATTCGTTCGACGCCACGACGATGGGCAACGGCTGCACGACGCTCAACGTCACTCCCAAGCGTCTGTCGGGCGTCTCTGCCCGCATACTGTGGGAAACGGGAACGCTGAGCGAGGCGATCGTTAAGGATGTGCGATATCAGGACGGACGAATCACCTTTACGACCGGTACGACGCACGGCAACGCCGTGATCGGGCTTTTCGACAGCCGTGGGGAATGCCTCTGGTCGTGGCATATCTGGGCGACGGACTACGATCCGGCGGCCACGGCACAGACCTATGCTTCGGGAGCTGTCTTTATGGATCGCAACCTCGGAGCGCTGGAAACGGATTATACACTGCCCGCCTCGCGCGGCCTTTACTACCAGTGGGGTCGCAAAGACCCGTTCCCGTATCCGGCCACGGCGACGGACGCTTATATACAGGCTCCGACCATCTATGCCGCGGGATTCGAATATGCCGAGAGCGATCCGCGGACTTCCGGAACCGAGTCGCCCTACGACGTGATGACCCTCGAATGGGCCACAGCGCATCCTACGACCTATATGGACGGCGTTTCCTTCGAGGACTGGGAAGAGTGGGCTTCTTCGCTGGACTGGCTCTGCGACCACCACCCGAACCTCTGGGGCAACGTCACGACCGGGAAAAATAATATCAGCCGCACCAGCCATAAATCCATTTACGATCCGTGCCCTCCGGGCTGGAAAGTACCCGGTGCCGAGGATTTCGCGGGAATAGAGCGGATAAGCGTATCGGCACCTTATTACGTTACGATCCGCTGCAACGGCACGCAGACGGCGAAGATACCTTTGGGCGGAACATTCTATGAGGGGCGTTACGACCGCAACGGGTCGCTCGGAAGGCTCTACACCAATGCCCCGTATTATCTGCATTGGGGAGGCTCGACCGGCGTGTTCCACGACGTGGCCTGCACCTCGATCGTATTCGACACGAGCAACTACCCGCCGTTCGTCAATACGACGGATTTTTACCGCTATGCCGCCAATCCCGTGCGTTGCGTCCGGGAATAGTTGAAACCTCGTAAAATTCCCACTGCCATGAAAAGATACCTGTGGATATTCGCAGTGCTCCCGTTTCTGTGGAGCTGCATCGCCGAGGACAGCTCGGCATGCCCGCAGCCCCGCGGCGTTTCAGTCCGCATGTCCGTATGTCCCGACCCGATGACGGCCGTGCCCCGCGCTGCGGACGAAGAGGCGCTCCGCGACCTGAACTTCTACCTTCTCGACGCCGACGGCAATGTCGTCCAGCACCGTTACCAGAGTTCCCCGACGCTGCGCTTCGAGTGCCTGCCGGGCAATTACCTGCTGCGCATTGCAGCCAATATGGGCCGTGACACGGGCGATAGCCCGGCATGGGAGAATCTCGCCGTTACGCACGCCGACGACTACGATACGCTGCCGATGGCTTATGAAGGCGAGGTGTCGATTCCCTCGTCGGATGAAACGGTGACGCTTCCGACCGTCGAGGTGCAGCGCGTCGTGGCGAAAGTCACCTATAACATCTCTGTCGCACCGGATGCCGGCGACATCCGCCTGCACAGCGTCCAACCCGTGAACCTCCCGGCCCGGATGCCGGTCTTCGACCCCGGGCTGCGGGCTGCGGAATATACGGCGGGAGAAATCGTCGGCTCGTCGTCGCAGACCCTGACGGGGACGTTCTACATGCTTCCGAACCTGCAGGGCGAGGTTCCCTCGATCGCCGACCAGCGGGACAAGGGCCCCGCGAACGCCCCGGCGGATGCGACGTTCCTGCGCATCCGCGCTCTGCGGGGCTCCAAGGTGCTGGACTACTATATCTATCCGGGCGGCAACAACACCTCGAACTTCGACATACGGGCCAATACGCACTATAGACTCGATATTATGATCCGTGGCGACGCCGAGGTCGACACCCGTATCCGGGCCTATACCGTAGAGGTGCTGTGCACGCCGGAGGCTGCGCTGTCGAACGGTTTCCTGCTGGAGCGGCAGCCGATGCGCCTGACGCTGCGGCTCGGCGGGGCCTACGAAGAGACCGGGGTCGAAGCCTTCGTGGAGCTGAAGACCGGAGATGTGCGGTATTTCGGGTTCGAGGGCCAATGGGGCGCCGTTGCAAGGACGATGGAGATCCGGGGCCCGGAGAACGACTACGATATCCGTTACTGGCCGCCGTCCTTCACGCGCGAGGAGTGCCGCTTTATGTTCCGGGTTCAGATCCTCGACCGTTACGGGGAGGTCGCCTCGTTCAGTTTCCCGTACTGTTACGCCCACCTGCTTCGGGTCTACACCAAATGGTTCGACGGCAGCAACGGGAAAGGCACCGTCGCCTCGCCCGATGCGCTGCGTGTGGTCGAAGACATGACGCTCGCTTCGTGGTACTCGCTCATATATTGTCCTGACGAAGGCTGTACGCTCGTCGCCACACCCGATGCGGACCGGTTGTTCGAAGGCTGGTGCCGGAATGCCGACCATACCGGGGTTCTGAGCTACGAGGAACAGTACCGTTTCTCCCCGGACGACGATCCCGCCGTTATTTACGCTTATTTCAGATAAAACCATGAAAACCCTCATTCATATCCTTTTGGGAACGCTGCTTTTCGCCGGCTCCTGCTCGGACGAGATGCCCGTATGCACTCCGGCCGTACACGGCCCCCGGCATGTGACCTTCACGTTCTCCTGCGACGCTCTGCCCGGCACGCGGGCTGTTGCGGACGAGAGCCGCGTCGAGGATATCAACCTTTACCTGTACCCGGCAAACGATGCTCAGGCACGGCACGTCTACGCCGCCTCGCAGCGCACTGTCGCGCTGGAGCTTCCCGACGGCCGATACACCCTCTATGCCGTCGCCAACCTCGGCACGGACACCGGGCCGCTGCCCGAAGCCGAGGTGCGGGCGCTGCGCAGCGCATGGAACCCTGACGGATCAGACTCCGGAACGCTTCCCATGTCCGCCATGCGGACGTTTACCGTGCGCGGCACGACGCAGATCGCTATTGAACTCGTGCGGGCCGTGGCGAAGGTCGATTTCAGCTATACGGTGGCTGCCGATTTCAGAAATTCGCTCTCCGTGCGTTCCGTACGTCTGTGCAACGTCCCGCGCTTCGCGGCGCTCTTCGGCGAGGGCCGCATCACCGCAGACGGGGAGTGCGCCGCGACGGAAGCCTTCCCGGCGGACGGCGACGGCTATTCCGCCGTTTACTACCTCCCGGAGAACCTGCAGGGCAAGAACGTCTTGATTCCGGGACAGGAGCAGAAGAACGAGGCCAATGCCCCGGAATATGCCGCTTATATCCTGATCGAGGGCGAGGCGGACGGCCTGCACGTCGTCTACCGCATCTACCTGGGGGAGAACAACACCTCGGACTTCAACATCGCCCGCAACCGGGTCTACCGCATCGAGGCCCGGATTCTGGGACGCAATACCGTGGACTGGCGGGTTTCGACCACCGAGGTATCCGTGACGCCTTTCACCGAACGTCATGCGCCCGGCAGAACCGCCACGGCGCAGCTCCGGGTCGTCAGCACGAACAACGATCGGAGCACCTGCTTCCTGACCTGCGAGCGGGAAGAGGGTGACGGCGATGTTACCTTGGACGGCGAGCCGATCCTCTTCGGAGTGCCTTATCCGTTCCTCTCCGGCGACGGGGAGAGAATCGCGGAGATCGCCTATACGCAGCAACGGGAGGGCGACGTGCGGCTGCGCCTCGTCCTGACCGACGAAACCGGGCTGCATGCCGAGCGGGTGCTGCAGACGAGCTATGTCCGCGAGCCGCTGCGGGTATCCTTCACGCAGGACAAGTTTGAACTGGCGGCGCTCGACCGCGCCCGCGTGAACTTCACCGTCGAGCAGGACGACTACGACGGGACTTATACCGTGCAGGTCGAAGGTACGCCGACCCTGTTCCGGAACCTGACGGATGACATCGGGCCCGTCACGGGCTATACGGTGGCGGGGAACGGCACCTACCCGCTGCGTATTCGTCCCGAGGCCGTCGGGGAGAATCCCTACCGCATCACCGTGACGGATGAAAAGGGCAACAGCGCCTTCTTCGACTCCTTTGTCACGGGAATCAAAACCGTTTCCTGCTTTACGTGCTCCTTCAGTAAAATATCGGGCGGTATCGAGGTCGTTGCGGAAGGGACCTATCCGGTTATGAACGATCTGACGATTACCCTAAACCCCACAGTGACGGTAGTGCTGCGGGGCGGGGCGACCAAGACGCTGACCTGTACGATGAACGTAAAGATCGAGGCGGACCGGATGAGGGGACGCGCCTCGGCGACGCTCGATCTCGGAACTGGCTACACGGACTACTTCATGACCGATTACGAAGCGACTTTCTCCCGCACGGCATCCGAGAACGGAATGGTCGAATACGCCGTACGATAACTTTCAAACAGACAAAAAACGACATGAAAAAACAACGAATATTCATTACGGCGGTTTTGCTGCTGGCGGCTTTGTGGGGAGCGCCCCGCAGGGCTGCGGCGCAGATCTTCGCCGTGAGGGCCAACGCCCTTGCGGCATGCAGCGCGACGCTGAACGTCGGGGCCGAAACGGCCCTGACGGACAACTGGTCGCTGGAGCTGTCCGGCTATTGGAATCCGGTGAATACCGCATCCCTCTCGATGAACTTCCACGCCGTACAGCTCGGCGGCCGCTACTGGTTCTACGAATCCTTCGTCGGGCACTTTCTCGGGCAGCACCTCACTTATGCCGACTACGACCTCGGAAGCCGGACAAAACGCTATAAGGGCAATGCCTACGGTCTTGGTGTCAGCTACGGATATGCGTGGATGCTCTCGAAACGATGGAATATCGCCCTCGAAGCCGGCATAGGGCTGTTCCATACCGAAGACACACGCCGCGACCCGACCGTCTCTGACTGGGAGGATGAATACATCTACCGTTACCGACGCTGGACGCTGGCGCCGACAAAACTGGAAGTCTCATTCTCTTATATCTTTTAGCCATGAAGATATGCAATAAGATATTGCAGATAGGTCTGCTGTCGGCAGCGCTCGGAAGCCTGTTCGGCTGCTCGGTAGCCGGACGGCTTCAGCGGCAGCAGGCGACGGCAGGTTTGGCGCAGCTTACCCGCGCCGAGCGGCAGGAGCGGCAGCAGGACTCCCGCCTGCAGGTCGTAAAACTCCAGCGTGACAGCAACACATTCTTTCTTGCACTCGTGGATACGCTTGCCGACGGAGAACGCGTGATGGCGCTTCAGATCGAGCAGGTGACGGTCGTGGCGAAGATGCGGTCTATTCCCGAACGCAACGGGCGCGTCGTGCTGGATTTCATCGTGACGCTGCCCAAGCAGTTGTTGGGCAAGAGCCGCAGCGTCGTAATCACGCCGATATTGCACAAGCCCGACGAATCCGTGGCGCTCGAAGATCTGGTGATCCGCGGCGGACGCTTCTCGCTGCTGCAAGAGCGCGACTACTGGCAGTACGAAACCTATGTCGAACGCTTCCGCCCCGATACCGAGGGGCGCGAGGCGGCCTTCAACCGTTTCGTGAAGTTTCCCTATCCCGAAGACGTCCGGCTCGATTCACTGGTCGAAGGACGAAGCACCGTCACGTATTACTATTCCCAAGCAGTGAAAACCGACGAGACCTCGAAAAAGATGCTGGTAACGCTTCAAGGACAGGTGTTGGCCGTGGACGACAGCGCCTACCGGCTGCCGCCGTCCGATACGTTGAGCTACGTCGTATCTTCGATGCTCTCCTTCGTAGATACCGTGCCGAGGTATCGCATCAAGGTCATCGACAAGTTCGTGACCGTCGAAGATCGCAATTACATTCAGTTTTTCGTGGGCGATACCCGCGTGGTCGATACGCTGGGCGACAACCGGCAACAGCTGGACAAGATCACCGGCCTGATACGGCAGATCGTCGAACAGCAGGAGTTCTGGGTCGATACCATCACGCTGACGGCGGCATCGTCTCCGGAAGGAGCTTACGCTTTCAACGACCGTCTTTCGCAAGGACGGGCACAGGCATTGAAACGCTATCTTGTCCGCCGATACGGCAGAAGCATCGACACGATGCTTATCGTGCGGTGGGTGGCCGAGAACTGGCCGGAGCTGACGCAGCGCATTCGCACGGACAAAAGCATTGAAAACCGCGAGGCGATTCTTGCGCTAATTGCATCAGAAAAGAATCCCGACCGGCGGGAGCAGGCCATCCGGCTGCGGTTCCCGAAAGAGTATGCCTATATCCGTTCGGTGATCTACCCGCAGCTGCGAGCCGTGAATTTCCGTTACAATCTGCGCCGCAAGGGGATGGTAAAGGATACGATTCACACCACGGAGTTGGACACGACCTATGCCCGCGGCGTGGAGCTGTTGCAGAAACGCAAATACGCCAAAGCACTCTATATTCTGAACGACTACAACGACCGCAACACGGTCGTGGCCCATCTGTCGCTGGATCACAACGAGCGGGCGATGGAGTTGCTGGCCGCGATGCCCGAAGATGCCGCGACGGAGTACCTGCGGGCTATCGCCTGCTCGCGGCTGGGGCGCAAGGAGGAGGGCCGCCGCCATTTCCTCGAAGCCTGTCGATTGGACGAGCGCATGGAGTATCGGGGTAATCTCGATCCGGAAATTGCTGAACTCTTAAAATGACAAATTATTATGAAGCAACAAAAAATCAAGCATGCAATTCTGTTCTGTCTGCTTGTTGCAATTTGGGGTACACTGGCAGCTTCTCTTTTCGGCAGTTGCAATGTTTATGAATACGAAGAAGTGGAAATCATTCACTGTCCCCAAATACAGGACACAATACAGATTCCGGACTGGGAACCGGAGGAATAGACACAAGTGGCAGCGATCATTCAATCGCTGCCACTTTAGGTTTTTGCGGCAAAGGCCGACAATACAATTTATTTACGATACGGTCGCGCATCAACTGCATGGAGTTGAAATTACGCGAAATATTCTGGATGATCTCGATATAATTATCGCTATGACCTCCTTCTTCGTCAGTCCATTCGTAATAATAAGGTTTTATCGATACACAATTTTTATGCTCGAATAAAGTATTGAGCAATGTGCGGTCCGAATTGCCGCACGAATGCCCCATGATATAGATCTGATAGGGACCGGTGTCAATAAACTGAAGTAATTGACGGTAATTGTCCGTTTCCAGATAACGGATAGATTTGATATTGGTTAGGTAGCTATTATCATTCAGATTCGAAATAGTCTTATAATCCTCGTCCAGTTCGTCCCCATAACCGAAAATAACAGGATTCTGCTCATTATCCAATTCTCCGTGAATATGATTTACGGGAATGTCTGAATTTGCTGGAAGATATAAGTCGGCAGTCTTCGTATAGTTGAAGTTCAATAATAGGGTTACCCGTTGTTGAATTAAAAAGTTAGTAAAATGACAAATGAAAGGTTGTGCATATTTCTGGTTTTTAGTAACTTAATAGCATCCAAACTATTGAGTTCAAACCGTCGTATGCACAACTTCATCGAAAAATTCACAAAAATCAACGACATCTGCAAGAAATTTGCAGGAAATCGTGTAAATGAACATGGCAATGTATCTCGCCGTGGAGTTATTCCCACCTTTTCTGATTTGGAAGTTATAGCTCTTTCTCTTACAGCCGAAGCATTCGGTTATGACAGCGAGAACAACCTCTTTAAGAGATTGGCTGAATCTCCCGAACATATCCCTAACCTTATATCCAGAAGACAGTTCAACGTCCGTCGCAAACTCACGGCTTGTCTTGCAGAAGACATCCGCAGGGATATTGCCAAGAGCATAGACGGTGGGGAAAATGTCTTTGTGATAGACTCCAAGCCTGTCAAAGTATGCCAGCTGGCACGAGCCAAGCGTTGCGTTATGGGAAATGATAATCCGCAAAGCGCACCTTCCAAAGGCTTTTGCGCCTCCCAACAAATGTATTACTATGGGTATAAGCTCCACGCTATCTGTGGAATAAGTGGTGTTATTCACTCTTATGATATAACGGCTGCAAATGTTCATGATATACATTATCTGGATGATGCAAAGTGGGATTATCACGACTGTCTTATGCTTGGAGATAAGGGGTATTTAAGTGCTGAGGTGCAACAAGACCTTTTCGAAACGGCTCATATCAAGCTTGAAGTCCCGTATCGCTTGAACCAAAAGAATTGGAGAAATCCTTCGTGGGCTTACAGGCGTTTCAGGAAGCGAATCGAAACCGTTTTCTCTCAACTTAACGACCAATTCATGATGGTACGCAATTATGCAAAGCAGACAGGCGGACTGTTTACACGTACTGCCGCAAAAATCGCTGCTATGACCGTGCTGCAATACATCAACTTCTGTAACCATCGTAAAATTGGTCTTGTTAAAGATGCTTTATTTTAATTCAACCAACGGGTTAGGGTTCTCTCCGGATATGCAAATTCGTCGCAAACTGCACCATTGCCGTTTTTAATTTCTTCAATGAATTTGGACTTCAGCCCTTCATTTTCCCAGTTTGTTACGAGGTTTGATGCTATTGCAGCGAAACTCTCATCCGCCTTGGTTTCTTCGCCTGTCGATTCAATCCTGTTTTTCTCGGCCCACTTGTTCACGATATATTCCAGAAATTGCTTTTGAGCACTCACGGCGACATCACGAAAGTTAAATGGCTCATGAATAATTTGTTCAATATCCGGATTCCTTAACTCTGATTTGATATAATGCTTTTGAACAGATTTTAGATAGCCCGTCAAAGCCCCCTTTATCAATTCCAGTTCTTCATTGAGTTGAATGGGATCTCCATACTTACAAGACTTGTCCTTGAAAACTTTTTTGAGCAGTGAATAGTATTCTCCCTCGATATCTACCCATTTTTTTGATTCGACGGCTTTATTTATTGTTTCGAAGAACTTACTTTCATAAATTAAATGATCACTGACGAAATGATCATATTGTTCTGCTGGTGTTATTTCTCCCAAATTTCGTATAAACCGAAACGTATTATCTTGCAACATCCAGCGAAACTGTTCCAGGGTTTTCCTATCCTCCGGATCAGAAATATTGACAGAACATAGACCATCATATCGCTCATATTCACCCTCCAGCAATCCTAATTTCAAAGTGATATTGTATCCACGAATAAAATCCGCATAACTCGTCGGCAGTCCGTGCGCCAGATCGAAGCCGTTACCGATTAATATGATCCGATTCATCATCTGCTTGTCATTTAGAGTAGTCCATAACAAAGATAACCATTTATCCTGCTGTGAACAAGGATTGTAAATGATTTTTTCTTACGCCGACCCGTCCAGCAAGATAGCCGCTGCGGACGACACGCCAAGGTCTTCGCCTTGTCTTTGTCGCATGCAGCGGCTATTCGTCTCTTGCTGTCCGGGCGTTCCGGACAGTCAAAATATTATTTCTTATGAAACTGCTCACGAAAGAAATTATCTCGAAATTCGAGAAACACCCTTTCCACTCACAGGATGGAAAAGGAATGGATGCCGAAGTCCTCGTCAAATATTTCAACCCCTGCGGTACGGGGACATGGCTCATTACCGAAGCCGAACGTGAAGGCGACGACTGGCGCCTGTTCGGTTATTGCCATATCTACGAATGGGAGTGGGGCTACCTAATGCTCTCCGAGCTGGCATCTCTTCGTCTGCCGTTCGGACTTACCATCGAACGCGACATTTACACGGCCAGGAAATACGTCCGGGATTTTCTGCCGCAGGATGAATGACGGCAAAGGCCTCGGAATTTTACTGCCCCTTGCCGACAACAGAATCATTACACAAAAAGAACTATAAATATGGCCACATTCGAAGAAAAAGCCGAACGGTTGAAGAAAGAGTTGGAGGAAGCTACAAACGACGACCAACGTCGAAATCTGTCCCGCGAATACGAACTTACCTTGCGTCTGCTGCGCATCATCCGCGGAGAGGTCTTTACGCTCGACGACATCAATAAATGCCGCATGGAGATCATGCGACTATATCCCGGATACGATCGTCCCATAACGGCCGAATCGGGAATCCTGCTGGCTGCGGAGGCAATCCGCAAGTCCTTCGGAAAGAAATACTATCTTCCGCTTTACAAATATCCGATCCTCATTGATTTCGGGACACCGGATGGGCAGATATGCGTGATCCATTCGAGCAACTATATCAGTTATACGTCCAAAAAAGGAGGGGAAGAGTGATTTGATCTTCCCCTTATACAGGCTACATCAGCGCTGCGCTTTCATATAATGCTGTTCCAGCAGTTTATAAAGCGAGGACTGTGGATAAAGAATCTTTCCACCAAGAGTAGTATAAGGGATTTGGCGGTTGTCCCGGTAATTCTGCAAGGAGCGTTTCGAGATGCTGAAGATGCTGCAAATCTCCTCACTGGTCAGGTACAGTTCATTTCCGATGGTCGGGCGGTGCGTGTCGATCAGAATATCGACAGCCCGGATGGCTTTGACGATGTCGCGGTACAGTTCCTTGAACGCGGCGCTGTCGCGGGTGATGATCTCTTCGGGCATGCTACAGGCTTTTTATCAGATTCTTTTCCAGGAGATGCCGGATGTCGTCGTCCCGGAACAGTACTTTATTCCCTAATGCTGTATAAGGGATAATGCCGGCGGAGCGGTAGTATTGCAAGGCCCGCTTGGTGATGCTCAAGGCCTTGCAGACCTCCTCGGCCGTAAGCCACCGGACAGTTGTCGGTTGGGCGGAGAGGGAATGGAGCGCAGACACTCGCTCCAGAAGACGTTGAAGGTGCGCCTGCAACTCTTTATAGGCGCTCGTTTCCATAAGGACGCAATCCATAATGCTGAGGGTTTAGGTGATTTCTGCGTTAAGGATGTGCAAGATAATCCAAGCCTTCAGAAAACGATTCCTATGTCCGCTCCAGACCGTTCCAGTCCGCTCAAAGGAAAAAATGATCGACGGTGACGCTGATGTCCGCCATAAATCGGCAAATGGAGTAATAAAAATCATATTTGCTTTTTTTATCAGATATTTCGTATATTTGTATAGAGTTGTTTGACAGGATGAACCTCGATGTAAGTTTATTCGAGACTTGCGTTTCTAAATCATTACCTCATAAAAAAGCAATGCCGTAACTCATTCAGTTACAGCATTGCTTTGTAAATCCCCGGAAACTGTTCCGATTGACCGGAGTTTTACGTACTCGGAGCGGGAATCGAACCCGCACGACCATTGCTGGTCACAGGATTTTAAGTCCGGCGTGTCTACCTATTCCACCATCCGAGCCACTGTCTTTCGGCGAAAGACGTCGGCAAAAGTACGATTTTTTTACGATTTACCAAAATCTATGTAACTTATAATCGCGTCGGTTTCGTCGGACCGGAACCAGCGGATCTCCCCGTCGCGGCGAAACCACGTCAGCTGACGCTTGGCATA
Organism: Alistipes sp. HGB5; assembly: GCF_000183485.2. Classification (NCBI taxonomy): domain Bacteria; kingdom Pseudomonadati; phylum Bacteroidota; class Bacteroidia; order Bacteroidales; family Rikenellaceae; genus Alistipes; species Alistipes sp. HGB5. Next base: position 18,098 of record NZ_AENZ01000057.1, read on the forward strand.
GCGGCGCGAATTGCGCTTGATGAGTTCGACAGCTTCGTCGTACGAAATACGCCCGTCGAAATAGTCGAAAAACTCGCGGTAACCGACGGTTTGCAGGGCATTGAGACTGCGGTAGGGGTACACGGCGCGCGCTTCGGCTTCGAGTCCGTCGGCAAGCATCCGGTCAACACGGCGGTTGATCCGGTCGTACAGCTCCCCGCGGGGCATATCGACGCCGACCTTCACGATGTCGAACCAGCGCTCGCGGCGCAGGCCGGTCCGCAGCTGCGAATAGGGCAGTCCGGTCAGCAGGCAAACCTCCAAAGCCCGGACGACACGCGCGGGATTGCTGCGGTCCACTTCGGCGTAATAGGCCGGATCGAGCGTCCGAAGCTCTTCGGCGAGCCTCTCCACGCCTTCGGACGCCAGCCGCGCGGCGAGATTCCGCCGCAGGGTTTCATCGGCCTGCGGAAGGTCGTCCATGCCTTCGCACAAGGCGCGGACATAGAGTCCGGAGCCGCCGACGGCCACGACGTAATCGTGTGCGGCGAACAGTTCGCCGAGACGCACCAATGCCTGCGTCTCATATTCGCCGCAGTTCAAGTTGTCGTTTATGTCATGGGATGCAATAAAATGATGCTCAACTGCCTGCAACTGTTCGGGCGTAGGCTGGGCCGTGCCGATGGGCAGCCCACGGTAGACCTGCCGCGAATCGGTCGAGAGAATCGGGGCGTCGTAGTTGAGCGCAAGGCGGATGCTCAGGTCCGTCTTGCCCGATCCCGTCGGTCCCACGACGACGATAAGCCGTTTGTCACTCATCGTCGTAATTGTCGTCCCCTTCGAAATCGCTGAATTCGCTCATCACGTCGTCGAAAATCGAGCCTTCGCCCGAAACGACATTCTTGGACGGATCGTACTGGTCGGGGGCTTCGGCCTGCGCATAGATCTCGCGCGGGTAGGAGATGCCGGGCTTCGATTCGAAGCTGCCCGTCAGTTCGAGGAAATAGGCCCGGTCGCCGAAGATGTCGAACAGATAGATGAGCCGGTCGCGGTTGTTGTGGATGATCTGCCCCAGCGTCACCTTTTCCATCGCCAGCGGGGCGTCTTCCGCACCGTCGTCCATATCCATCCGCGTGAATTCGCGCAGTTTCTCCCAGCGGTCGTCGGCCGTGAAGAAGGACGCCATACACTCCTCGTATTCGAGCGAACGCAGAATGAAATCATGAAATTCGAGCAACGTCGTGTCGTACAACACTTCGTAATCGCGCACGAAGTTGTCGTTTTCATCGCTCAACATCCGGAATCGGAAAACCATCGACATAGCTGTAGGTGTTTAGAATATATCTCTATACAAATATAATACTTTTTGTCAATTCAGCGCCGCGAGAAACGCAATTACATCCCGGTCGTCGGGATAATCGGTCAGCGCCGGGGACTGGGCGCGGCCGAATCCCGTGCGGCGGCCGTGGGAAACGCACTCCGAAACGACGCATTGCAGTTCGGCGTCGTGCTGCGCGAGCCACGCTTCGACTTCGCCGAGCGTTTTGTAGCGCGAGCAGGCGATGCGGCTCAGCGCGGCGGGAAAAGCCCGCTCTTCGACGGCGACGGCGCTCCCTAGATCCCGGAAAGGACGGCCCGTCATCGTCAGCAGGGCTTTTTGCTGGCGGTAATTGTTCCGGTATTTTTCGTTCACCGCAGGCATCCGCAGCCGCAGGTCGTACCCCTCCGGAACGAAAAGCAGCGACACGCTGCGGCACCCAAGCCCCGAATAGGCCCAGATATCGTCGGCAAGGCCCTCCAACTGCGCTTCGGTCTCGCGGCCCGACAGCACGGCGACCGACTGGCGGCTGCCGCGCAGCAGGGCGGGGATTCCGGCGTACTGCGTCCGGAAATAGCGGTTGGCGTTGTCGCTGCCCGTGGCGATCACCGCATCGACCGGCGACGAGCCGTCGCAAAACCCGACCGGAACTTCGGGATCAAGCTCCCGCAGCATCCCGACGACGTATTCCGTCAGCACCCGGTCCTTGGCCGAAGGCTTCACCAGACAGCGATGGCCGGCGGCCAAGACGCACAACAAGTCGAAGAAGCCGACCAGCGGAATATTCCCGGCCATGACGACCAGCACGCGGCGCGGCACGGCGACCGGAACGGGGTAGGGGGCGAGCCATGTTTCGAGCCGGTCGCGGCGAAGCATGCCGTCGGCGATTGCGGCCACGGCGCGGCGGACATCCGCAGGCGTGAACCAGCCGTTGGCCCGGCAGGCACGCTCCGCGACCTCCTGCGTAGGGACGTCGCCGCCGAAGTCGGCCAGCCTGCGGCCCAAGGCCGAAAAGAGTTCGATTGCGCTTTTCATGGGGACAAAGATAGTGAAAGCCGAACGGCAAAAAGAAAAACTCGTTTGCATTTTTTTGCCTGAGGCGCATCCTATTTTCCGTAAAGATCGTGAAAACCGCATAAAATATCCAAAGTTGTGCTATATTTGTATTATACGGAAAGTAAAACTCACGACTATGGAAAGAACATTCAAAGAGGCACTCCGCCACCGCCGCAGTTATTACGCGCTGGCCCCCGAATCGCCCGTCGAAGACGCACAAATAGAGGAAATCGTACGCTTCGCAATCAAGCACGTACCGTCGGCCTTCAATTCGCAGTCCACGCGCGCCGTGCTGCTGCTGCACGAACACCACGAGGAGTTGTGGAAAATCGTGAAGCGCACGCTGCGGGCGATCGTTCCCGAAGATGCGTTCGCACGCACCGAGGAGAAAATCGAGCGCAGTTTCGCGGCGGGATACGGCACGGTGCTCTTCTTCGAAGATACGAACGTCGTCCGCGACCTGCAGCAGAAATTTCCGGGTTACGCCGGCAATTTCCCCGTCTGGTCCGAACAGACCTCGGCCATGCACCAGCTGGCGATATGGACGATGCTCGAAGACGCCGGGTTCGGCGCGTCGCTGCAACATTACAACCCACTGATCGACAACGAGGTGCGCAAACGCTGGAGTCTGCCCGAAGAGTGGAGGCTGATAGCGCAGATGCCGTTCGGCACTCCGGCGGGCGAGCCGGGCGAAAAGACGTTCAAACCGCTGGACGAACGCATCCGGGTGTTCAGATAAGGGCATTCAGGCCGGTTTCGCAATAAAAAAATCCGCAGAACCCGCAGAAAAAATTTGGAGTTTCGGATTTTTTGTTTACCTTTGCACTCGCAATTGCGAAACACGCCATGCGGAAATAGCTCAGTTGGTAGAGCGCAACCTTGCCAAGGTTGAGGTCGCGGGTCCGAGTCCCGTTTTCCGCTCTCGTAAATGGTTGATAATCAGTCGATTATCAACCATTTTCTTTTTTTTCGAAAAATACGGAAGACGGGCAGAATGTTTGCCATAACAAGCAAAACGGCGGATAAAACAAGCCGGGCATCAGAGTTATAAACTGCTCCGATGCCCGGTTATTATTTTTGCAATCACATTATTTCTTTTGTCCTTTTGGATAGGTCATTCCCGCAAAAAAATCTTCCAAAGAAATATCGTAAAATTCGCAGAATTTAGAAATCGATCCTAATGAGGGGAATTTTTGTTCACTTTCATAATCCCATATCTTTAAGTGAGTATTATTGGATAAATACTCTTGTGTATGGTCATGCTGTTCCCGAATTTCACGCATTCGTTGAGCGACCAAATTTACTAATATGGGATTTGTCGGTTTCAGTTCGCTGAATTTTTTACAAAAAAATCACCATTTCAATCTTTTTCATTACCCCATAAAAGGGAAATCCGTTTTTTTGTTTATATTTGTAGACCAAACTTTCATGTATGCAGAAATTATGATAACTTTGTATCAATATAGCTCGGCATAGCCGACGGACATAACAATAACATATAGAGAGCAGCAACTCTTTATACCGCTCAGAAAATTTGGGCATTTTCACAAGTCAGGTATAGATGTTGCCAGTCCTTGTTATGTCCTGCCTTCGGGCAGGACTTGCAAGGGCGCGGTACACATTTCCTGACTTTAGGCCGCCTAAAGCCTTCTGAGAGGATTTGTTATCGCGTCCCTTGCTTTTTTTATGCCCTTGCGGGACGCGGATTCACACCAACGAAAACCGAAGAAAATGTCCCGTCGCATCCGATTCCGGAATTACCCGAAAGCCCAAAATCCCCATTATATTTTACTGCTCTGGCACAATACGGGCCGGACGTTCCTGCCGTTCGATTTCGCGCGGCAGGACGTCCGTTTTTGGGCCGGGGAGCGGGGGAACGCCCTCACGCCGCACGATCCGGCGCGGCGGGCGTCATAAGGCTCTCTGAGCGACACGTACAATCCCGCATTCCGGATGCAGCCGGCAGGCATTGCGCCGGAAGCGGTCCCTGAAATCTGGCAGCCGGGGCGGTCTCCGCATTGAATTCTTCCTAAAGTGAAGTTGCGTCACTTGTTCGGTCGGAACCGCCCCTTTTTCAAACCCAAAACCACGCGATGAACGAAGAGGACCCCGAATTCGAGAAGACCCTGCGGGCCATCAACCATTATTACATAACGCAGGTGGGCATCTGCACCGCGGCGCTGAGCAAACTGCGGTCGGCGGAGCTAAGCGACAAGAACATCATCATCCGGGCGATCATGTGCGACATGCCCGACTGCGGCGTCGAGACCGAAGCGTCGGCCGACGATTGCGGCGTCGATCTATGGGCCGACCGGGCGGAGTATGTGAACGAGACGTCGTTCAATCTCTACGTCACGCAGGCCGAGGAAAACGTGCTCTGGAACGCCGGGGAGAAAGGCCGGAAACCGGGGCGTCTGGCGGTTCCGCAGCAGCGGATCACGGTGCGGAGCGACGGGATGGGCACGGCGCCGGTCATTCCGCTCATCTACCTGACACTGCTGAGCGCCAAACTGCTGGCGATGGCGTTTCCCGACGGGTGCACGGACGCGGAATTGTCCGGCTACAACGACGAGCGGACGATGGCGGCCCTGACGGACCGTGTGATGACGGTACTGGAGCAGCTGGCCCTGCGGGACGGGGAGGAGGAGACCCGAAGCCCGGCAAGCTGAGCGGGGACGGGCAGGGTAGAGTGCGGAGCAGGCGACGGGGAAACGGGCCGGGCCGGAACGCAGGGCAGGGACGCAGAGCAGGGACGCAGAGCAGGGACGCAGAGCAGGGACGCGAAGCGGGCGGCCGGGAAACAGGCGCCGGGGCCGCGGATGCAAACGGGAGGGGCGCAAGAGGGCGGGCGGAGACGGACGACGGAAGCGGGCAGCAAAGCGGGCGGCGAAAGCGGGCGGCGAAGCCGGCGAAATACGGCAGAAGAGATGAAAAGTGGGGTTCATGACCGATTTGAACCGCACTTTTCGTATATTTGCATCCTGTAAAAGCCAATTCACCCCAAACAACAGCAAAAACAACCACCCATGTCGGAAACAAAAGTCTCTGCGGCGGCATTTGCAGATACGAAACCCCACTACAACATACTCGACGGATTGCGCGGCGTAGCGGCGCTGATGGTCGTCTGGTTTCACGTGTTCGAAGCCTTTGCGACAAGTCACGTCGATCAGAGAATCAACCACGGCTATCTGGCCGTCGATTTCTTCTTCATTCTGTCGGGGTTCGTGATCGGCTACGCCTACGACGACCGGTGGAAACGAATGACGGTAAGGGAGTTTGTCACGCGACGGTTCATCCGTCTGCATCCGATGGTGGTAATCGGCGCGGTGATCGGAGCCGTCATGTTCTACTTTCAGGGCTGCTCCGTATGGGACGTCTCGAAAGTCTCGGTGACGATGCTGCTGGCAGCGACCCTGATGAACGCCTGCATGATTCCGGCCACGCCCGGCATGGAGATCCGGGGCGTGACCGAAATGTTCCCGCTGAACGGTCCGAGCTGGTCGCTGTTTTACGAGTATATCGGCAACATCCTCTATGCGCTGTTCATCCGCAGGCTGCCGACCAAGGTGCTCGCGGCGCTGGTGCTGCTCGCCGGATGCGGACTGGCGGCGTTTGCCGTATGGGGTCCCTACGGCGACATATGCGCGGGGTTCTCGCTGACGGGCGACAACATAGCCGGAGGGTCTCTGAGGCTGTTGTTCTCGTTCTCGGCGGGACTGCTGATGTCGCGCGTATTCAGGCCCGTGAAGGTAAAGGGGGCGTTCTGGATATGCAGTCTGGGCGTCGTCGTCCTGCTGGCCGTGCCGCGAATCGGCGGAGAGGAAAACTACTGGATGAACGGGCTGTACGACACATTGTGCTTTGCGCTGGCCTTTCCGCTGCTCGTCTACCTCGGAGCGTCGGGCAAGACGACGGACAGGACGACCGCAAGGATATGCAAATTCATGGGAGACATATCGTATCCGCTCTACATGGTGCACTATCCGTTCATCTATCTGTACTATGCGTGGGTGAAAAACGGGAACCTGACCTTCGCGCAATCGCTGCCCGGCGCAGCGGCGCTGGTCATCGGGTCCGTGCTGCTGGCATACCTGTGCCTGAAACTGTACGACGAACCGGTGCGCAGGTTCCTGACGAAGCATCTCCTGCGCACGCAAAAGCCGGTACGGCAGACACCCTGAGCCACATAACACGAAACAGACCATGCACCGCATCCGCCTCGCCATCCTCCTGTTCCTGTGCGTCTCAGCCGCAGGCTGCCAGCCCGTTCCCGGCGTTCTGCTCGACGCCGAAGCGATCGTCATGGAGCACCCTGACAGCGCCGCACGGCTGCTGGAGGGCGTTCCGGCTCCGGAGAAAAGACTCTCCCGACGCAACTATGCGCATTATGCGCTGGTGCTGACCCAAGCCCGGTGGCTCGCGGGGGAGAACATGATCGACGACACGCTTTCGGACGTAGCCCTCGACTATTACCGCACCCACACCGACGATTTCGCCGCAGCGCACAAGGCCTATTATTATGCGGCCAAGATCGCCCATCAGCGCCGGCAGCCGGAGGTGGCGATGACGCTGCTGCTCAAAAGCCGCGACATGCTGCCCCCGAAAGGGGAGTGGAGGCGGCATTACGTCGTGGAGACATGGCTCGGCGTATTCTGCGGCCAGCAGCATCTCTTCGAGGAGAAGATACGTCACGCGCAGCAGGCGTACGCCTACGCCGACAGCATGGAGCGTTACGACTGGATGTGCATATCGCTCGGCGACATGGCGCACGCCTATATGGGGCTGGACAATTATGACAGCATGGAATACTATGCGATCAAGGCGCTCAGGCTCGCCGAAGAGAAGGGCATAACCGAAAACACCTCCCCGAAGTGGGCCATGCTGATCGAAAGCGCCCTGAAACGGAAAGAGTACCGCAAGGCCGAAGAGTATTGGGAAAAGGGGTTCGGGCACGCCCCGGCATGGACCCGGTATTCATGGCTGAGCACCAAGGCCGACATCTGCAACCGCACGGGCCGCTACGACACGGCGCTGGAGCTGACAGACAGTTCCCGCCGCATGTGCGCCGACACGACGCACCTCACCTCGCGGGCGTTATGGGCGCTCAACACCTCGAACGCATGGGAGGGGAAAGGCGACGCGGCAAGAAGTCTCGAAGCCCTGAAGCAGTACATCCGGCTCAAGGACTCGATCGACGAGAAGGTGCACAGCGCCGAAGTGCTCAATATCCGCAAACTCTGGCGTTACGAACAGCTCAAAACCCAGAACGCCGCCCTTCAAAGCCAGAAACAGCACCGCGAACGCATCGTCTACGAGACGATTCTGATTTGCGCGGCGCTCATGCTGCTCGGCGCATGGTTGGGACTGCGCATGTGGCACCGCGCCAAATTGCGGGAATTCGCCCAGCAAAAGCGCATCCTGCGGCAGGAAAACGAACTCGACGCCATGCGGCGCAAGGAGGAACACCTGCGCACGACCTTTTTCCGCCAGCTCAACAGCCGTTTCATCGCGCAGGTCCGGCAGGGCGGGGAGAGCAGGAAATGCCGCATGTCGGACGAAGACTGGAAGACGATCTTCACCCATGCCGACGCCGTATTCGACAATTTCACGGTCCGTCTCCGCGGGCAATTCCCGGCGCTGAACGAGGAGGACATCCGCTATTGCTGTATGGTGCGCATGCACCTGTCGCAGGCCGAAATCGCGAGCGTCGTCTGTCTGGAAAAGGATTCGGTGAAAAAACGGCTGAAGCGCATCCGCACCGAGAAGCTGGCTTCCGCGAAGGGTTCGACGCTGGAGGAGATCCTCTCGCGGCTGTAAAATATACCCCCGGCTGCCGCCCCCGACGAATGGAAACAGCAGGCGGTCAGTCTGTTGAAAAACGCCCCGTACATTGCGATATCCCCCTGCAAACCTCCGGAAATAGCCGCGGGGCGTTTAACTTTGCACACGAAACAAGCCCTGCAATCCGGCTCCCGCAGCAGACCCGGAGAGACATACGGCAAGATTTACTAATCCCAAATTCATAGAAAAAAATGCAGAAATTCAACTACACCCCCAGCAACCCGTTCAGCGGCTCGGTCTCCTCGCTGGCCATCGGAGCAGGCATGGTCGTCGTACCTTTGGTCTATCCCTTCGGCATCCGCATCGGCCGCATGCGCATCCTCGGCCCGACGGCCGTCACGATCATCTTCGTGATCGGCGGTCTCGCGCTGCTGGCATTCACGGTCCGCGAAATCATGCAGGCCCGCAAACTCATCGCCCAAGGCGGCGAGATCACCGTGGAGGGCGGCAAGGTGACGATTCCCGTCGTCCGGAAAAAAGAGGTCGTCAACGAGTCGTTCCTGCTTTCGGAGGTGGAATACACCAAATTCGACGAGGAGGAAAACGAATTCAAAATTTCGCTGCCCGCCGACCATCACGTCATCCGCGGCGCGTTTTTCGAAAACGCGGAGGCGTTCGACGCGTTCAAGTCCATTTTCGACAAATAGCATTGCCGGCCGGAAATTCCGGCCGGTCTGCAAACACGACGTACGGAAACCTGCGCCGCTGAAACTTACCGTATAAAACAAAACTCAAACGAATATGACAATGCGCCCAATTATCAGACTCCTCGCCGCAGCCGTCGCCGCTGCCGCAACGATCCAGTCCTGCTCCACCCTGACCGGTTATCCGACCGACGCCGAAGCCAGCTACGCCAAGGCCATCGAACTGACGAAAAAGAGCGTGGACACCGACAAATTCAAAATCTACTCGCTTTCGATCATGGAGGGAGAAACGCTCTCCGACAACCTGTTCCTCGTGACGGTGAAACTGGTGAACAAGGACGATCAGGCATTCAGCCAGAGCTACTACATGAACGGTCTGGAGCCTACCGACCTGCGCGACGTACAGAGCACGTTCGAAGCTCCCGAATACGAAACGACCGTCGGCATCGACCTGTCGGAACTCGATCCCGCCCGGATCGCCGCCCAGATCGCCCAAGCCAAAACGATGCTTCCCGAAGGACACTCCTACAAATCGGTAGGCCGCTACGAAATCGAGGAGGAGGTTCCGGCCGGCAATTCCGCATTCAACCGCAACCGCAAACCGGGCCAACAGCACACCTCGTTCATCGTCCGCTTCACCGAGGACGGCAAGGAAACGGAGAGCAGCGCCGGCAAAACCTCGTACATTTATTACGAAGCCAAAGTGACCGTGGGGCCGGACGGCACGCTCACGATCGAAGAAAATTGAGATTTCGATCCGAAAAAACGGGAAGTTTCCCGTTTTTTTTCTAATTTTATATCCCGATGCCCCGCTGGGACATTCCGATAATACCAAAACTATGAAAACTACACACTCATTCGTCGCTCCGGTACTGAACTCCACGCAGAGCAAAGTCAATACGGAGGCCTATGAGCAGGCTATCGACAACTATAACGAGGGCAAACACCTCGAAGCGTTCCGATTGCTGCTCGATCACCTGAACCCGGAATTCCGCACGAAATACGGCAACGCCGAAGGTACGGAATTCCATATTCCCCACGGTTCGATTCTGGTAAACATCCGCATCGGGGAGGGGAAGCTGCACATAAGCGCGGACTTTCTGGAGCTGCCCGAAAAGGGCCGCGTCGCCATGCTGCGTCAGGTCGCCGACCTGAACATCAACCGGCTGATGCTGCCGCGCTTCCGCAAGGAGGGCGACAAGCTGAAGATGGAATACGTGTGCCCGCTCTCGCAGAGCCATCCGCACAAGCTCTATTTCATCCTGCGCAACATCTGCCATATCGGCGACCGCTACGACGATGAATTCTGCGCCAAATTCGGTGCCAAGCGCAGTTACGAACCGCAGGTGACGCCTTATTCCGAGGAAGAGGTGACGCGAATCCACGAGGCGGTGCGGCAGACCTGCCGCGAGACGCTCGAAGCCGTGAAGGAGTATGAGGCGGAACGCAAATACGGCTACTCATGGAACGTGATCGACATCGCGCTCTACAAGATTTCCTATTTCGCCCAGCCGCAGGGCCAGCTGATGAACGACCTCGACAAGGCCGTCGACGACATGGACAAGGAGCTGCCCGTAGCCGAGCTGGTGACCAAAGGCAAGGCGTTCCTCGAACGCCTGCTGGCGATGCCCCGCGAAGAGCTGGCGCGCGACCTCTATTTCGTCGATACGCTGGTTTCGGCCAAACGCCGCTCGTCGCTGAACAACGTGCAGGAGAATTTCAAGGAGGTTTACAAGGAGGCCGCGGATGCCATCGAAGCGGAGAACTATGAACGGAGCGCGGTGCGCATACTCTACAAGTTCTATGAGATGTACTTCTACAACGACGTGCAGGACGACCTGAACGCCGTGATCGCCAATGCGTTGCGCAAATCGGCCGGAAAGTCGATGGAGGAGGCGTCGGAGATTCTGTTCGAAGCGCTCGAAAAGGTGATGGACGACGATCTGACGACGGACGACGACGACGACGAGGAGACCGGAGAGCTGGGAGCCGCCGCGGCCGCAGCCGTGGAACAGGTACAGCAGATGGCCGCCGCCATGCAGGGCGAGATCGTTCAGATGCAGGCTGCGATGCAGCAGGCGCTGATGAAGGGCGACATGGCCGAATACATGCGTCTGGCGCAGGAATTCCAGCAGAAAATGATGGAACAGGCACTCGGACAACAAAAATAACAGCTCAAAATCCGTATATCCATGGAACATAACAATATCTACAGGTCGGTATTCAAAGTAACCCACTCAGGCGGCTCCGGCAGTTGTTTCTACCTGAAAAACTACGATCTTTTCGTAACGAATTACCATGTGGTCGAAGGGTACCGCACCGTCGCCGTACACGACAACGACCGCAATCCCTATCTGGCGAAGGTCGTGCTGGTCAATCCGGCGCTGGACATCGCCCTGCTGGCCGCCGAAGGCGACTTCTCGGCGCTGCCCGAAATGACGCTCGCAGCGGACGACTCGCTTACCATCGGTCGCAAGGTATACGTCGCGGGATACCCCTACGGCATGCCCTTCACGATCACCGAAGGTTCGGTATCGTCGCCCAAACAGCTGATGGACGGCAAATACTACATCCAGACCGATGCCGCGGTGAACCCCGGCAACTCAGGCGGTCCGATCCTGAACGACGCGGAAGAGGTGGTAGGCGTGACGGTCAGCAAATTCACGCAGGCCGACAACATGGGCTTCGGCATCCGCGTCGAAACGCTCCACGGCCTGCTCGAATCGCTCGGCGAGCTGGACCGCACGGCATTCCAAGTGCAGTGCGGCAGCTGCGAGGAGCTGATCTGCGAGGAAGAGGAGTTCTGCCCCTCGTGCGGCGACAAGCTGCCCGAAGGCGTTTTCGACGAGCGCGAGCTTTCGCCGCTGGGCGGATTCGTCGAAGGCGCGATTCGGGAGATGGGCGTCAATCCGGTGCTTGCACGCGACGGATACGACTCATGGCTCTTCCATAAAGGCAGTTCCGAAATCCGCATCTTCGTATACGACGGCAACTACCTCTTCTCGACCTCGCCGATCAACCTGCTGCCGAAGAAGGAGGTGGAGAACGTACTGGACTATATGCTCAGCGAGGACTTCGGCCCCTACAAGCTGGGAATCGAAGGCCGGCAAATTTACATCGCCTACCGCATCCATCTGGCCGACATCACGGACGAATCGGAAGACGAAATCCGCAAAAACATCGTCGGACTCGCACTGCGGGCCGACGAGATGGACAACATGCTCGTAGAGCGTTTCGGCTGCGAATTCTCGGAATATTCGAAAACCGACGCCGAGGCATGACCCTCGACAGCGAACGGAAAATCCGGACCTTTTTGAAAAGGTCCGGCTTTTTCGTATCCGCGTCCCGGCCGGGGGATGCGCAGGATTCCCGCGGCGCAAGTCCGCTCAGCGGAAAATCTCCTTCATTTCGAGCCAGAGATTCATCGGCCGGCGGCCCTTGTAAACGCAGTGCTCCGACAACGCTTCGCACAATCCGTTATAGTTTTTGAGGTAGAATGCGGAGACGCGGACGACGCGCCTGCCGGCCTTCATCAGATAACGGTATTCGTACGCGCCGCCCCGGCTGACGAGTATCGTCGAAGTGATGGCGTCGAAACTTTTCAGATCGTATCTGCGCGTAAATCCCAGTCCCGCGAACGACGTGACGGCAAGGGTGTCGCCGTCGATACGCAATCTCACGGCCGAGCGTCTCAGCTCCCCGAACACCAGCCAGCAGACACAGAACAGCATCAGGAGCGTCACGCCGTAAACCGGCAGCCGGGATGCACCCTCCGCCCGGAGGGCACCGCAGATGAACAGGCCGCAAAACCCGATAAAGAGCAGGGCGGCCGCCACGACGAAATACACCTGCCACGAGAAGCGGGAAACGACGGCGTTACGGCCTGCGGCGGGTGCATGATCGCGCACGAAAATCGCCGTCCACAAAAAAAGGAGCACGCCCGCAAAAGCATATACGATCCGCCTCCGGCCGGGCGTCGCAGGCTCAGTACCTTCGGGACCGGCTTCGCCTTTCAGCCAGACGACGTAAGAGGGGGCTTCGAACGGTTTTCCGCCGAACGACAGCCGCGGCGTAAGGATATGTTTTCCGGGGGTGTCCACGTCGATCCGGTATCGGTAAATACACTCTTCCCGCCCGTTCCTGCTGGAATAAGCGGTCGAAAACGGGGTGCAGGTCTCCGTATCGTCCAGCACCAGCACCGGATCGGCCTTGTCGGGCTTGCGATCGCAGACCAGCCGGACGATACAGCCGCCCATGGCCGCCATAGCCGCCGAATCCGGTTCCAGCCGGCACTGCGGCTCGCAATGCGCCGAATCGGGAAGCACCGTAATCCTTTTCCGCTCAAAACAACATTCGCGACCGCCGACGACGGCCGTCGTTCCCGGCACGAAGACCTCGCCGCTCACGCGCGAACGGACCCGGTAGCGGTAAGAGAAGAGTTCGGAGTCGGTCCGGACGCCGTTCACGATCGACAGCTGCGAGCCGTGCGACTGTCCCAGTTCGCGGACCAGCGTCAGAGCACCCCAGCGCGGCGGCGCGATCGACTCGATCTCACGGTCCGCCGTGTATGCCACCTCGAACTCCTGAAATACCGTCGGACACGCAGGCGTGACCTCGACGCCGAGCCGCTGCGCCCTCAGGGCGACACTCCAAGACAACGCCGGCAGGAGCATGAACAGAAAATAAAGCTTCCTCATTGCGGGATTTCGTAATTGCACCCCAAAGATACGAATAACCGGCTGAAATTGCGCAATTTCACGCCGCTTTCCTGCAACATTATCCACCCGGAACGCTAAGGCGCCAGCAGTTCGGCGACGGGCTTGATATGGGCGACCATCACCGCAACGAACAGCGCCAGCATGCCGTAACGCAGCCACGGCAAGGCACGGGAATAGGTAAAACGGTTTTTGCGCCGTTTGCCGCCCGCCCACGAAGCGACGTCCTGAAAGACGCCCAGCGGGCAGATCACCGAACAGTAGACCCGTCCGAACAACAGCGTCAACACCAAGAGCGCCGCAACGACGGCGACATTGACCGCCAAAACAGCGGGCAGCAACTGCACTCTGGCCATCCAGCCGAACCACGCATGCAGCGTCCCCGTGAAATCGAGGAAGAGCAGCGTAATCATCGTAAAGAAAACGGCCGCGGCCGCGATTCTGATTTTTCGCAACATCTGGTATAGTTTATTTTGTCAGATTCAATCCCTGAACCCACTTCCGCACGACGTCCCGCGAGTCTTTCACGGCCCCGCCGCGTAGGGGAAGCCCGCCGAGCAGGGTAGCGCCCGCACAAAGTTTCCGAATATCCTCTTCGCTGCGGCCCATGCGGCTGCCTTCGTGGGTCATAAACGGCACGACGGTCTTGCCCGCCCAGTCGCAGTCCGCGAGGAACGTCGCCACCGGCGGCGCGACCGTGGACCACCAACAGGGCGAGCCGACGAAAATCACGTCGTACGCCCCGACATCGGGCAGCCGGCCTTTCAGCGCAGGGCGGACGCCGCCGCCGATCTCTTTCTTGGCCTGATCCACGACGGCTCCGTATTCGGCGGGGTAGGCCGCGGCCGGAACGATCTCGAAAAGATCGCCGCCCGTCGCTTCGGCGATCTGCCGCGCCATGGCGCGCGTATTGCCGCTGTGGGAGAAATAGGCCACCAGCACCTTCGTGCCGGATGCGGTCTGCGCCTGTGTATTCATATCGGGTAAGAACATCGTCATAATCGCTATCAAAACAATCCGTTTCATTTTGTTCTCTATTTTAGGTTTACACCCGGCGGCCCAGCTCATAGACTTCGTCCATCGCAGGCATTCCTTCGATTTCACCCGCCTGCCAAGCTCCGACGCCGTAAACGACACCCCGCTCTTCGGGGTCGTCGAGACAGTCGAGAAATCCGCGGAAACACTCCACGGTGCGCTCCATCATCTCAACGCTCTCTTCGGCGGCCGTCAGGATGAAGTAAAACTCCTTGCCGCCCATCTCCGTATAGCGGGCGCAGGTGCGGTCGATCAGGGTCTTCATCTGCGCGCAGAGCGTATAGAAGTAAACCGGCGTAGCCATCACGATCACCTCCGCGCCGATCATCTTGCCGACCACCTCGGCCGCATCGTCCCGCTGCGGACAGGGCTTCGCCCCGCCGTAACATACGCCGCAGCCCGTGCAGTAATTTATCTTCTTATCCCGGAGGAAAATCTTCTCCACGTCGTGTCCGGCCTGCTGCGCCCCGGCCATGAAACGGTCGCACAACAAATCCGAGTTACCCCCGCGCCGCGGGCTGGAGGAGAGGATCAATACTTTCTTCGCCATATCGTTTTCTTCTTTTTTATTCGTTTTCAGGTATCGCTTCGTTCAGGCAGGCGATCGCATTCAGCGTACGCGGATAGCCTGTATAGGGCAGCAGCTGGGTCACCACAGCCAACAACGTCCGCTTGTCGTTGCCGACATTCAGGTTGCCCTGAATATGTCCCCTGAGCTGGGGTTCGCAACCGCCCAGCGTGAGCAGCATCGAGAAAGTCAGCAGTTCGCGCACCTTCGCATCCAGCCCGCCGCGGGAGACGTAATCGCCGAAACAGTTGGCTGACAAGTAGTCCTGCATATGCTTCTGGTTCTCCGGCGCGGCGGCGCGCATCGCGTCGATCCGCTCCCCGAAAATAGCCTTCTGCACCGCCAGTCCCTTTTCGAAGCGGGTTTCGGGCGAAGTCGCCGACTGGCCTTCGAGCGGAAGCGCAACGCCCCGCGCCGTCAGCACCCCGTTGACGATATGCACGAAATCGACCGTCCGCGCCATGCCGACGTAGGGAACCGCCTGATAGACCACCTCTTTCGCTTCGACGGGCGTCACACCCACGTTCAGCGCGCCTTCGAGCATCGTCCGAAACTCGGTCTGCGCGGCTCCGGCAATGCACGACGCGAGGATGCACATCATCCGCGTCTTAACGTCGAGATCGCCGTAGCCGAGTACTTCAGCGAACGTAAAGTTATCAAAAATTTCGATTAATTCGGGATCGGTCGCCGCAAGTTCCGATTCGCACCCGGAAAACAGCTGCGCACGGGTCTCGACGGCCGCGGCGCGCAGGCGCGAAGCCGCGCTCTTGGCCGAGGACAGGGGCGCTGTTGCGGACATGGACATTGCCGCAGGAATGGGCGCTGCGGAGGACATGGACATTGCCGCAGGAATGGGCGCTGCGGAGGACATGGACATTGCCGCGGAAACGGCCGCGGCGGAGGATTCGGCAGTCGCAGCAATCCCGGCGGCGGGAGCGGTCGCAGAGGCGGGTGTGGAGGCGATCGCGGCAGCCCCGGCGGTCACAGCGGAATAGTGCGCGTCGTCCACCGGTCCGAGCCACGTATTGCGGTTGGTCTGCGGATTGGGTTCGATCGCCAGATGCGAGAACCAGCTGTCAGGAGCCGCGCCGTGCCAGTGCACCGCATCGGGAGCGATTTCGACCACGTCGCCCGGCAGCAGCTCGCGGGCCGGCTCGCCCTCGGCCTGATAATATCCCCGGCCGCCCACGGCGACGAGAATCTGGCCGCCCGTATGGCTATGCCAGTTGTTGCGGCATCCGGGTTCGAACGTTACGTTCGAAATCGGGCAGTTGAGCGCCCCGTTCCGCGTCAGCCGGGCCAGATATGCCTGACCAACAAAATATTTCGAGAATGTTTCGGGCAGTTTGTCCCCGACGGGGAACGCACTGATTTTCTTCGGTTTTTCCATATTCCGAGCATTTATCCGGTTACACGTTCCGGCCGCAAGCAGTGCGGCCGCAATTATAAAAATTAGTTGCTTCATCGTTTCGCGTTTTCATCATATCCTCAGTTGCCGATCAGTCCATCTCGTATTTCATCGTCCCCAGCCACTTCACGGTCTCAGGATCGCGGTGTGACAGAAAACAGCTCCGCCGGGTGTCGAGCGTTGCGATCAGGTCCATGTCTTCCGGCGCGAGGTGAAAATCGAAGACGTCGATATTTTCGGCCATGCGCTCCGGACGCACCGACTTCGGAATCACGACCACGCCGCGCTGGATCAGCCAGCGCAGGACGACCTGAGCGACCGATTTCCGGTATTTCGCGGCCAGCGACACCAGCGTCCCGTTGCCGAACAGATTGTTGCGCCCCTCGGCGAACGGCGCCCACGATTCGATCTGCACGCCCTCGGAGGCCATCACCGCGGCCGCTTCGGCCTGCTGGCAGAAGGGATGCGTCTCGACCTGATTGACGGCGGGCACCACCTCATTGTGAAGGATCAGGTCCACCAGCCGGTCCGGCTGGAAGTTGCTCACCCCGATGGCCCGGACGGCCCCTTCGCGGTAAAGCTCCTCCATCGCCCGCCACGAACCGTAGACGTCGCCGAACGGCTGATGGATCAGGTAGAGGTCGAAATAATCGAGCTGCAGGCGTTCGAGCGACTTGGCGAAAGCCCGCTTCGTGCTCTCGTACCCGGCGTCCTGCACCCAGAGCTTCGTCGTAATGAAAAGTTCCTCGCGGGGTACGCCGCTCCGCCGGATCGCCCGGCCCACGGCCCGCTCGTTGAGATAGGCCGAAGCGGTGTCGATCGAACGGTAACCCGCCGCAATCGCATCGCGTACGCACTGTTCGCAGACCGTCTCCCCGACCTGATAGACGCCGAAACCCAGAACCGGCATTTCGACGCCGTTGTTTAAAATTCTATGCTCCATTTTTTCTCCTTTTATTGATTTCAAACCCGTATTCCGACCGACGGAACCACCTTCCGTTTTCCCGGTTTATCGGGTTCGGGTCCGTTTCACACTGCAAAAGTAGGGCGATTCCGGCGGCGTGTCATTACCCGAATTACGGTTCGTCATACCATTATTACCGATTCGGCCGCGAAGGTGCGGCGGGCATGGAAAAAAGCATTAACTTTGTGACAGACAACAATAATCGAAGCATATGGACGAGATCGTAAAAATGGAGCACGTCTACCAGTACAACGAAATGATGGGGCAGGAGACGCTCCATCCGCTGGTCAGCGTCATCGACTTTTCGAAATGCCCGAAGGCCCGGCACGCCCGGCGCATGTACGGATTCTACTGCGTCTTCCTGAAAGACGTCAAATGCGGCGACATGCGCTACGGACGCCACTATTACGACTATCAGGAGGGAACGCTCGTATTCATCGCACCGGGGCAGGTGGTCGGCATCGAGGACAACGGCGAGGTGTTTCAGCCCAAAGGCTGGGCGCTGCTGTTCCACCCCGACCTGATCCGGGGCACGTCGCTCGGACGCAGCATGGACGAATACACCTTCTTTTCGTACGAAGCCAACGAGGCCCTGCATCTCTCGGAGCAGGAGCGGCTCGTGGTGCTCGAATGCCTGCAGAACATAACGGGCGAATTGAACCACGCCATCGACAAGCACAGCAGACGGCTGATCGTCTCGAACATCGAACTGCTGCTCAACTACAGCATACGCTTCTACGAACGGCAGTTCATCACGCGCAGCGAGGTCAACAAAGACGCGCTGTCCCGGTTCGAACGGCTGCTGAACGACTATTTCAAAGGCGACACGCCCCAGCGCGACGGGGTGCCTTCGGTACGCTGGTGCGCGGAACAGCTGCACCTGTCGGCCAACTATTTCGGCGACCTGATAAAGAAGGAGACCGGCAAATCGGCGCAGGAGTACATTCAGCTGAAGGTGATCGACATCGCCAAGGAACGGATATTCGACGCGACGAAGTCGATCAGCGAAATCGCCTACGAGCTCGGTTTCCGCTATCCCCAGCACTTCACCCGGTTGTTCAAGAAGTGCGTCGGGATGTCGCCCAACGAATACCGGACGACAAACTGACGCCGCAACGAAGCATCATCGCATTCAGGCGGCGGCAACCGGAGCCACCCCAGAGGATCGCATCACCCGCGCCGAAAAAAAGCCCCCGCTCGCAATGAGCGGGGGCTAAAACATGAAGGCCGGGAATCCGGCACGGCTGGGAATTCGACCTTCCCGCGCCGGAATTCGCGCCGTGCTATTTCCGACCCTGATCGGCGACGGCGGCCATCAGCGCGGCGATCTCTTCGGGGTCGCCGAGGAAATAGTCCCTGACGTAATTCAGCCCGTCGTCGAATTCGAAGACATAAGGCACGGCGGTCGGGAGATTGAACTCCGAAATCGCTTCGTCGGAGATGCCTTTCAGGTGTTTGATGATGCCGCGCAGGCTGTTGCCGTGGGCCACGACCAGCAGGGAGTCGTGGCGGGCGAGCGCAGGCAGGATTTCGCATTTCCAGTAGGGCATGATGCGGCCGACGGTGTCGAGCAGCGACTCGGTGCGGGGCAACTCCGCTTCGGGTACGTCGCGGTAGCGGGGATCGAAGCGCGGGTTGCGCGGGTCCTCTTCGCCGAGCGGCGCCGGAGCCACGTCGTAACTGCGGCGCCAGATGTGCACCTGCTCGTCGCCGTATTTCTCTGCCGTTTCCTTTTTGTTGAGTCCCTGCAAAGAGCCGTAATGCTTCTCGTTGAGCCGCCAGCTCTTCGAAACCGGCACCCAATCCTGATCCAGCTTGTCGAGTACGACGCCGAGCGTCTTCACGGCCCGTTTCAGGTAGGAGGTATAGGCATGCCCGAACAGAAAGCCCTCCTCGCGCAACAGCAGGCCGGCCTTTTCGGCCTCGGCGACGCCTTTTTCGCTCAAATCGACGTCCGTCCATCCCGTGAACCGGTTTTCCCGGTTCCATGTGCTCTCGCCGTGGCGGAGCAAAACAACTTTTTTCATCGTTCAATTCATCGTTTTTTCCGGTTCGGCGCGCACCTCGTTCCGCAACTCCCGGTGCACAGCGAAATCGTTGATATTCTGCAAAGTGGTGTGCGCTATATTATCCAGCGCTTCACGTGTAAAGAACCCCTGATGGGAGGTCATGACGACATTGTTGAACGAGAGCAGGCGCGCCAGCACGTCGTCGTCCATGATCCGGTCCGACGTGTCCTCGTAGAAATAGGCGGCCTCCTCTTCGTACACGTCCAGTCCGGCCGCACCGATCTTCTTCTCTTTCAGCCCCTCGATCAGCGCTTCGGTGTGGATCAGCTGACCGCGGCCCGTATTGATGAGCATGACGCCGGGTTTCATCCTGCCGATGGCGGCGCCGTCGATCATGTAGCGGGTTGCGTCGGTCAGCGGGCAGTGCAGCGAGATGATGTCGGAGCGGCGGTAAAGTTCGTCCAGCGACACGTATTCTATCTGCGCCCGCACGGCATATTCCGGGTCGGGGTAGATGTCGTACGCGAGGACCTCCATGCCGAATCCCTTGAGGATGCGGATCAGTTCGCGGGCGATCTTTCCGGTGCCGACGATACCCGCCGTCTTGCCGTACATGTCGAATCCCAGCAGGCCGTGCAGCGAGAAGTTGCCGTCGCGCGTGCGCCAATAGGCGCGGTGGACCTTGCGGTTGAGCGTCAGCATCAGCATCACGGCGTATTCCGCCACGGCATGCGGCGAATAAGCGGGAACACGCACGACGGGAATGCCGTATTCCGCCGCGGCTTTCAGGTCCACGTTGTTGAATCCCGCGCAGCGCAGGGCGATCAGCTTCACGTCCATCGCCGCCAAAGAGCGTATCGTGGCGGCATCGGCCGTATCGTTCACGAAGATACAGACCGCATCGGCCCCCTGCGCCAGCGAAGTGTTGTTGCCGTTCAGGTGGCTGCGGTGGTAATTGAATTCGAATCCGTAACGCTCGTTGGCGCGGTCGAACGACTCCCGGTCATAGGGCTGCGTGCCGAAGAAGGTTATTTTCATAATGCACGATTTTATCTTTTTCTTACTTATATAGAAACGGTATACGCCGGGCCGTTATTACGCGATCGTCACTTCGGGATCGAGATATACGTCCTGAATGGCGTTGAGCAGGGCTATGCCTTCGTCCATGGGCCGCTGGAAAGCCTTGCGGCCGCTGATGAGACCCATGCCGCCGGCGCGTTTGTTCACCACGGCCGTCATGACGGCCTCCTGCAGATCGGACGCGCCGTGCGACTCGCCGCCCGAATTAATCAGCCCCACGCGGCCCATATAGCCGTTGGCCACCTGATAGCGGCAAAGGTCGATGGGGTGGTCGGTGGTCAGCTTCGTGTAAACCTCGTCGCGGGTCTTGCCGAAACCGATGGCGCGGAAACCGCCGTTGTTCTCCGGAAGCTTCTGCTTCACGATGTCGGCCTTGATGGTCACGCCCAAGTGATTCGCCTGCCCCGTGAGGTCGGCCGAAGCGTGGTAATCGACGCCGTCCTTCCTGAAGCTCCCGTTGCGCAGGTAACACCACAGGATCGTCGCCATGCCCAGCTCGTGGGCATAATCGAACGCCTCGGCGATCTCGACCAACTGGCGGCGGCTCTCCTCCGAGCCGAAATAGATCGTGGCGCCGACGGCGGCGGCGCCCATGTTCCAAGCGTCGCGCACGGTGCCGAACATCACCTGATCGTAGGAATTGGGGTAGGAGAGCAGTTCGTTGTGGTTGAGTTTCACGATGAACGGAATCCTGTGCGCGTATTTGCGCGCCACGGCGCCCAGCACGCCGAAGGTCGAAGCCACGGCGTTGCAGCCGCCCTCGACAGCCAGCTTCACGATATTCTCCGGATCGAAATAGGCCGGATTCGGAGCGAACGACGCGCCGGCCGCATGTTCGATGCCCTGATCCACGGGCAGGATCGACACATAGCCCGTACCGGCCAGACGGCCGTGGGAGAGTATCCACTGCAGGCTGCCGAGAGTGCGGATATTGCGGTCGGACTCCATCCAGACCCGGTCGACGGTGTCGGGCGCGGGAAGATACAGCAGTTTCTTGTCGATGGTCCGGCACACATGGGAAAGGTAGTATTCGGCCTTTTCCCCAAGAATTTCAATCGTCTTGCTCATAATCTTTCGTATTTTACGACATGCCCTGCAATTCAGGGTCCAAACACGACAGACGGCGCGAAACAAAAACTGCCCCGGTATCGGGGCTGCTTATTTTTTCGTGTTGCGGTACTCGGTGGGAGACTCGCCCGTATGCTTCTTGAAATAACGCCCCAGATAGGACTGGTCGGGAAAATGCAGGCGGTAGGCGATCTCCTGCACCGACAGATCCGTCGACTGCAGGAGCATCTTGATCTCCAGCAGCACCGAGCGGTCGATGAACTCCTTGGCCGAGCTATGCGCGATATTGCGCACGATGGTCGAGAGATAACGTGTCGAAATGCAGAGTTTGTCGGCATAGAACGACACCTCGCGCTGCTGCGAACTGTGTTCGTGCACCAGCGCGACGAAACGGTGGAAAAGCTCCGTCTGGCGCGTCGTCGTTTCGGGCGTCTGCTGCTGCATGTTGGCGTAACGCTGCAATTTGTCGTAAATCTCCAGCAGCACGTTCTGCAGGCGGTTGCGGATGATCGTATTGCGGAACACATTGTTGCGGTCGCGGTAGGTGTATGCGGCCATCTGAAACCAAGTACTGGCGCCTTCCACGATGCGGGCGGGCGGATAGGTGATCGGATTTTCGCGCAGGATTCTGAAAAACGACGGTTCGAGACGGAAACCGGCTTCGGCGAAAAGGTCGCGCGAGAAGGCGCAGAAGGTCATCCGGAAATCCTCCGTGCGGTTGGTCAGCATCAGCAGCGAGCCGGGCAGCACCAGAATCAGCGTGTTGCGCCGCACCTGACCGCAATATTGGTTCACGGTGGCGTCGGCGCTGCCCTTGCGGCAGTAGAGGATCGCCCCGCCTTCGCAGCGGCTCGCATAATTGCCGAAAAAGGCGAAATCGGACTCTCCGACGACGAACTGTTCTTCCGGTGTGGTTATTATGGGGTTAGTCGCTGACATAACAATTCTTTTTTCGAACAAATTTAACGCTTTTTTCATTAATTTCCTAAATTTTGTTCCGAAAAACACCAACACTGTTCGCAATATAATGGCACATCGTCGGCCTTTTTACGGTACTTTTGCACCGTAAAAAGTTTTTTTAGTTTAAAAAAGAGGAGAATTATGAAGCAAACATTTGTGAAAGCAGCCGTCATGGCCTGCTTCATGGCAGCCGTTTCGTGCGGACAGGCACCGACGGCAATGGGCCCCGCGGAATACGCCGTGATGACCATAGCCACTACCGACCGCGAAATCCCGATCAACTACTCGGCGACCATCCGCGGACGTCAGGACATCGCCATCTATCCGCAGGTTTCGGGAACCATCTTCGAACTCTGCGTAAACGAGGGTCAGACCGTTTCGAAAGGCCAGCCCCTTTTCATCATAGATCAGGTGCCGTACAAAGCGGCGCTGCAGACCGCAGAAGCCAACGTGGCGGCTGCCAAAGCCGGCGTAGCCACGGCGCAGCTCACCTACGACAGCAAAAAGGAGCTTTACGCCAAGAACGTGGTTTCGCAGTACGACCTGCTGACGGCCGAAAACACGCTGCTGACTGCCAAGGCCCAGCTCGCGCAGGCCGAAGCGCAGCGCGTAAACGCCGCCAACAACCTCTCCTATACGGTCGTGAAGGCTCCGGCCAACGGCGTGGTGGGAACGCTGCCGTACCGTGTCGGCGCGCTGGTCAGCGCATCGATTCCGCAGCCGCTGACGACCGTATCGGACAACTCGGACGTATACGTCTACTTCTCGATGACCGAGAACCAGCTGCTCAACCTGACCCGTCAGTACGGTTCGATCGCCAACACGCTCAAGAACATGCCCGACGTACGGCTGGTGCTCAACGACGGTTCGGTCTATGACCGGACGGGCCGCATCGAGTCGATCAGCGGCGTCATCGACACCTCGACGGGCAGCGTACAGCTGCGCGCCGTGTTCCCCAATGCGGACGGCCTGCTCCATAGCGGCGGCGCCGGCAGCGTGATCGTGCCCAACATCCACAAAGACTGCGTAGTCGTACCGCAGGTGGCGACCTTCGAACTGCAGAACAAGGTATACGTATATAAGGTAGAGGACGGCAAAGCCACATCGTCGATGATCGACGTGGAGAAGATCAACAACGGCAGAGAGTATATCGTCAAGTCCGGACTTACGCCGGGCGACGTGATCGTTGCCGAAGGCGTAGGTCTGCTGCGTGAAGGTACGCCCATTGTCGTCAAGGGGCAGGGCGCCGCAGCACAGACAGCTCCTGAGGCCGCAACCCAAACCGAAAAGGAGGAATAACCTATGACACTGAAACATTTTATCGAACGACCCGTACTGGCGTCGGTCATATCCATCGTAATCGTAATCGCCGGTCTTATCGGTCTCGCGACGCTGCCCGTCGAGCAGTATCCCGACATCGCTCCCCCGACGGTGATGGTGCGCGCCTCCTATCCGGGAGCCAGCGCAGAGACCATCCAGAAATCGGTCATCGTACCGCTCGAACAAGCTATCAACGGGGTGGAGGACATGACCTATATGACCTCCAGCGCCGCAGTCGGCAGCGCATCCGTAACGGTTTACTTCCGTCAGGGAATCAATGCCGACATGGCCGCCGTCAACGTGCAGAACCGAATATCGCGCGCTACCGGACAGCTGCCCTCGGAGGTGACGCAGATCGGTGTGACCACCATGAAGCGCCAAACCTCCATGGTGAAAATATTCTCGCTTTACAGCCCCGACGACTCCTACGACGAGACGTTCCTGTCGAACTATCTGAAGATCAACATCGAGCCGCGCGTTCTCCGTATCGCGGGCGTCGGCGAAGCCTTCACGCTGGGAGCCGACTACTCGATGCGTATCTGGCTCAAGCCCGACGTGATGGCCCAGTACAAGCTCATCCCGTCGGACGTAACGGCGGCCCTCGCCGAGCAGAACATCGAGTCGGCAACCGGTACGCTGGGTGAAAACTCGCAGAACACGTTCCAGTATACGATGAAGTACCGCGGACGTCTGATGACTCCGGAGGAATTCGGGGAAATCGTACTCCTCGCACAACCCGACGGTACGATCCTGCACCTGAAAGACGTCGCCGACATCGAGTTGGGCAGCGAATCCTATGCCTACAAGGGCTACACCAACGGCCATCCGGGCGTTAGCACGATGGTCTTCCAGACTGCCGGTTCGAACGCCACGCAGGTCGTCAACGAGATCAACGCACTGCTCAAAGAGGTCGAAAGCGAACTGCCCAAAGGCGTCGCCATCGCACACCTGCAGAGCGTGAACGACTTCCTCTACGCCTCGATCAACGAAGTGATCAAGACGCTGATCGAAGCCATCCTGCTCGTTATCCTCGTGGTATACGTCTTCCTGCAGGATATCCGTTCGACGCTGATCCCCACGATCTCGATCCTCGTGGCGCTGGTCGGAACCTTCGCGTTCCTCTCGGTGGCCGGGTTCTCGATCAACCTGCTGACGCTCTTCGCGCTCGTCCTTGCCATCGGTACGGTCGTCGACGACGCCATTATCGTGGTGGAGGCTGTCCAAGCGCGTTTCGACGTGGGATATAAGTCCTCCTATATGGCAACCATCGACGCCATGTCGGGTATCACCTCGGCGATCATCACCTCGACGCTGGTCTTCATGGCCGTGTTCATTCCCGTAGCCATGATGGGCGGAACGTCGGGCGTATTCTACACGCAGTTCGGCATCACGATGGCCGTGGCCGTCGGTATCTCGGCGATCAACGCCCTTACGCTCTCCCCGGCCCTCTGCGCACTGCTCCTCAAACCGTATCTCGACGAGAACGGCGAAATGCGCGACAACTTCGCGGCACGCTTCCGCAAGGCTTTCAACAGCGGATTCAGCGCCATGATCAACAAATACAAGCACGGCGTACTGCTCTTCATCAAGCACAAATGGCTGATGTGGTCCACGCTCGGACTGGCGTTCGCCGCCCTTGTCTTACTGATGAACACCACGAAGACGGGTCTGGTGCCCGACGAGGACCAAGGTACGATCATGGTCAACGTCACAACGGCTCCGGGCACTTCGCTCGCCGAAACGCATCAGGTCATGGAAGAGGTCTCCGCCCGCATCAAGGCCATTCCCCAGATCAGGGACTTCATGCAGGTGGCCGGCTACGGTATGATCGCCGGTCAGGGCTCGTCCTACGGTATGTGTATCATCAAGCTGAAGGATTGGGAGGAACGTCCCGAAAAAACGGATGCCGTAAACGCGGTCATCGGTCAGATCTACGGACGCACGGCCGATATCAAGAACGCGCAGATCTTCGCCGTGGCGCCGCCGATGATTTCGGGTTACGGCACCTCGACCGGCTTCTCCATGCACCTGCAGGATAAGTCGGACGGCAGCCTGACCGACTTCTACAACATCTACCTGCGGTTCATCGGAGCGCTGAACCAGCGTCCGGAGATCGCAATGGCCTACTCGACCTTCAACATCAACTTCCCGCAGTACGTCGTAAGCATCGACGCGGCGAAGGCCAAACGCGCCGGCGTATCGCCCAACGCGATTCTCTCGACGCTTTCGGGTTACTACGGCGGCCAGTACGTTTCGAACGTCAACCGCTTCTCGAAGATGTACTATGTGACGATTCAGTCCGACCCGAAATACCGTCTCAACACCGAGTCGCTCAATAACGTCTTCGTGCGTACGAACAACGGGGAGATGGCTCCGCTGGGACAGTTCGTGGACCTGACGAGGGTTTACAGCTCCGAAGTGCTCAACCGCTTCAACATGTACAGCTCGATCGCCGTGAACGGCACCGCCGCCGACGGATATTCGTCGGGCGACGCCATCCGCGCCATTCAGGAAGTCGCGGCGCAGGTGCTCCCGAAAGGCTACGGTTACGACTTCGACGGCATCACCCGCGAGGAGGCGCAGACAGGCAGCAACACGACGATCATCTTCGGCATCTGTCTCCTGCTGATCTACCTCATCCTGAGCGCTCTGTACGAGAGCTTCCTGATTCCGTTCGCCGTCATTCTCTCCGTGCCGTGCGGTCTGCTGGGTTCGTTCCTCTTCGCCAAGATGATGGGGCTGGAGAACAATATCTACCTGCAGACGGGTATCATCATGCTGATCGGTCTGCTTTCGAAGACCGCCATCCTGATTACGGAGTACGCCGCCGACCGCCGCGCCGCGGGCATGAGTCTCACGCAGGCCGCCGTATCCGCCGCCAAGGCCCGTCTCCGTCCTATCCTGATGACCGTCCTCACCTGCGTATTCGGTATGATTCCGCTGGTGTTCTCGCACGGTGTGGGCGCCAACGGCAACTCCACCCTCGGTTCGGGTGTCGTGGGAGGTATGATCGTCGGAACGCTGGCGCTGCTGTTCCTCGTACCGACGCTGTTCATCGTCTTCCAGACCCTGCAGGAGAAGGTCAAGCCGCTGGAGTTCGATCCCGATCCGCAGTGGGCCGTGCGCGCCGAGCTGGAGGAGTGTAAAAACGAGAAAGAGTAACAAGATGAAAAAGCTTATTATCATACTGGCCGCAGCGGCCATGACCGGCTGCGGCATCTACAAGCCCTATACGCGTCCCGAAGTGAAAACCGACGGACTTTACGGCACGGCCGAAACCGCCGATACGATGACGATCGGCAATATCGGCTGGGAAGAGATGTTCTCCGATCCCTACCTGCAGACGCTTATCCGGCAGGGACTGGAGAACAACACCGACCTGCAGTCGGCGCAGTGGCGGGTAAAGGAGGCCGAGGCGACGCTTAAATCGGCGCGTCTGGCTTACCTGCCGTCGTTCAACTTCGCACCGCAGGGCAACCTGAGCAGTTTCGACTGGGCGACGCCGTCGAAAACCTACAACATTCCCGTGACGGCAAGCTGGCAGATCGACATTTTCAACGGTCTGACCAATGCCAAGCGCAAAGCCAAAGCGCTCTACGCCCAGAGCCGGGAGTACGAGCAGGCCGTGAAGACGCAGCTGATCTCAGGCATTGCAAACCTCTATTACACGCTGCTGATGCTCGACGGGCAATATGAGGTAACCGAGCAGACCGCCGTGAAATGGCGCGAGAGCGTGCGCACGATGCGGGCGATGAAGGAGGCCGGCATGGCCAACGAAGCCGCCGTCGCCCAGTACGAAGGCACCTGTCTTTCGATCGAAGCGTCGCTGCACGATCTGCAATACCAGATCCGTATGGCCGAGAACAGTCTCTGCACGCTGCTGGCCGAAGGCCCGCACCAGATCGAGCGCGGCCGGCTCGAAGGACAGCGGCTGCCCGACGACCTGACGGTGGGCGTGCCCGTGCAGATGCTTTCGAACCGTCCCGACATCCGCAGCGCCGAGTATTCGCTCATGCAGTCTTACTACGCCACCAGCGAAGCACGCTCGGCCCTTTATCCCACGATCACGCTGAGCGGCACGCTCGGATGGACCAACAACAGCGGCATGGGGATCAAAGATCCCGGCAAGATCCTTTGGTCGGCGGCGGCATCGCTTCTGCAGCCGATCTTCAACGCCAATGCCAACCGCGCCCGCGTGAAGATCGCCAAGGCACAGCAGGAGGAGACCAAGCTGGCGTTCCAGCAGGCGCTGCTCAACGCCGGCGCCGAGGTGAACAACGCTCTTACGCAGTGTCAGTCGGCCCGCGCGAAGGCCGATCTGCGGGTACAGCAGATCGAGGCGCTGGAGCGCGCCGTGGAGAGCACGGAACTTTTGATGAAGCATAGCAGCACGACCTATCTGGAAGTGCTGACCGCCCAGCAGTCGCTGCTTTCGGCCCAGCTGTCTCAGATAGCCGACCGCTTCGACGAAATACAAGGCGTCGTGAACCTCTATCAGGCTCTCGGCGGCGGTCGTGACATGGCTGAGGAGGCGAAATAATGAAGCGGGGAGCGACCAAGGAGGAGATCATCCGCATTACGCAGACTCTCATCGCCCGGAACGGCATCCGTGCCGTCCGGGTGGATGAGATCGTCCAGACGCTGGGTATCTCCAAGCGCACCCTGTATGAAATGTTCGCAGATAAAGACGAGTTGATAAGCTCCTGTCTCGACTCTATGAGCAGCCAGCAGCGCGCACGCATTGCAACGTACCGGAAACGGCGCAGCGGCAGCGCCCTGCAGAGGACTTTCAAGCTGGCATACGAATATATCGCCAACCTCTACATGGTCGAAAGCAGTTTCTTGTCGGACCTGCGCCATAAAATAATTTATGCGGACCATTTCGACGAACACCGCGAGTTCTGGCGCCGCGAGCTGGCGCACCACCTCGAAGCCAGCAAGGAAGAGGGGTTGCTGCTTCCCGAAATCGAGGGCGCAAGTTTTGCAGACCGCATACTGGAGACGATTCTGGAACTACGGCTCAACAACGCCACGCGAGAGGAGGTTTACCTTTTTTGCAGAACGATTCTGCGCGGTGCGGCGACCCGGCAGGGCATCGAACGCATCGACAGAAAACGATAAACCGTATTTCGTAACATCAGAACGCTCCGCAACGAATCGTTGCGGAGCGTTTTTTTCGACGGTTCAATAGAGGAAGAGGAAGGTCTCCCCACACAAAACAAGGCCGCAGGAAAAACCTGCGGCCTTGCGGTTCGGAATAACCGATACGAACTTTAATAGAGCATATCCTCGTCGGCTTCGTCCTCGTACCAATCCACGTGCTGGGCACCGCCCGATGCGGCCCATGCGTTGAAATAGGTATAGGCGGTGCGGATGTCCTTGCGCTCGGCAGGGTAGCGGAACTCGCCCGAAATCATCAGCGCCCACATCATGTAGTTGTCCTTCATACCCGTTCCTTTCGACACGAAGTATTTGTAAGGCTCGGCTTCGGTGAACGTATTGCCCGAAACGACCGCGAATCCGGTCGGCTTATAGGTCGGCATATGCACCTCGGTATCGCGGCTGAATACGCCCGAACTCTTCGAATTGACGACGATAAAGGCGTTGACGGCCGATTCCAGCACCGCAGCCGCATCGACGGGCCGGGTGAAAGTCACGGTAGTCGTATGCTTCACGGTCGGAACGGGCGCCGTACCTTTGGAGGTATTGATGTAGGTGCCTTCGCCGAGAATCTCCTGCGCGGTGTTGAAGAGCGGAATGACGGCATATTCGTTGCCGGATTCGAGACCCGGTCCAGCGAATGCCCCCTTGCCGAAGGCCGTGTTCGTCGTCTCGACACTGGCGACCTGCGAAGCGGCGACCTTGTCCAGCTGCACGGCGAACGCATTGAGGTGCGCGGCGCCGGCGGCTTTCAGCTCCCAGTTGATGCGGATGGAACCCACCTTGCCGCTTTCCTTGTTCACGAGCCGGTCGATGCCGGTCACGACGACCACGTCGTTCATATCGTAATCGCCGATCCACGGCCAGCCGTCCTCGAAACAATAGGTGTAGGGCGCACCGATCACCTCGATGATTTCGGGTTCCGGCTCCGGGTCGGGAGTCACAGGCTCCTTGCCTCCGTTGCATTTGCTCCCGGCAATCACGACCGTCTGCCTGTCACGCATCACGGCGCCGTCAATCAGGCTGCCGGCGTCGATGACATATTTCGCATCGGCCGCATTGTCGTAGACGACCTCCATAAGACCCTCGAACTTGGTGCCGTAATAACGCGAGCTGACACCCTTCTCCCGGATCACAACCACGGCCATCGGCTGGTCGGCCTGCGCCTGACTGACGATGCGCACGTTGCCGCCCGATCTGCTCGCATTGTACTCGTCCATCGAGAAGATCGAGCCGGCTGCGGCATACAGCTCCGTATTGCTGTTGAAATAGACCGTTCCGGCGTCGAGACCCGAACCCGAAGCGATGTAGAACTTCGCCCCTTCGGCAATGACGTCGTCCGCTGCGGTATGGCAGTTCACGTAGAGCGTACCGCCGCCGCGGGCTTCGAGCCTATCCATCCGGGCCACACCTTTCTGGTAGGTCACCGAATAGTTGGTCACGTAGAAGGTCCCGTCGATGGCAACCGTGCCGTTCTCGCAGTTGTGAAGCTCGGCGTAGGTATTGAGCCGGAAATCAGCACTTTCGACCTTGCCGTCGTTGTAGAGCTTCGCCTTGTTGGTGACTTCGACTTCACCCGCCTGCAATGCGGCCGACGCTCCGTTGTAGAACTCGCAGGAGGTGTTGACGTTGAACAGTCCGTTGACAACGAACGTGCCTTCGTTGACGATGGTCTTGCAGGAGAAGCTCGTCTGATCGGTGGTGAAAGTACCGCCCTCGAATACATAGATGGCCGGATAGACCGCATTCTGCTGGAGGTTGGCTTTCGCCTCCCTGATATATACTTCACCGCCCGGAAGCACCGCAAGGGTCGCCTGTCCGATAGTAACCGACGCATTGAGCGTCAGTTTGCCCGCCACGTAGAGAACCGGAGCGGAATGAGGCGAGAACTTGCCGTTCAAATTGATATTGCCCGTAATCTCGGCGCCCGCGGGAATGTAATATTCCGCCGCCGCGGCATAGGGTTTGGCGATCCAGATGGCTCCGAGGTCGATATTGCCCGCCGGCGTCTGGCGGATAACCGCGCCTTCGGCGAAGTCGCTTTCCGTCTTAACCGGCAATGTCGGATAATCGGGCATCGACGAGCTTTCGCTGCGTGTAGCAGCGGAAGTGCGGATTTTGTGCGCTTCGGCGCTTTTCATCACGGCGCCCGCAACATTGAGAGCCGCGGAAACCGGCTGCATGCTGACCGACACGGTACCGTCGGGCAGGGTAGTCTGCACATAAAGGTTCCTGACCCCGGCGGGCAGCGTCATGGCCGTCGAGAAAACAGGCTGCGAAGCCTTTACCTTGTGCATTGCGCACATTCTTCGAGACAAAGATAAACATTATTTTCAACTCCAAATCATTTCCGCTCATTTATTTAACAAAACAGGCCACAATCGCATCTTTGGCATGCAAAATTCCGACCGAGGAAAAGGTTTTTCCAAAAAAATATCCCGCGGCGAGCGTAAAACTCAAAAAAACCGCTATATTTGCACCATAGGAAACAGATCCGAACGCTGAAATGACTGCAATGAACACATACGACAGCCCGTACCGCGGAACACTCCGCGGTATGATGACCATGGGTATGATGTGCATGCGCAGCCGATTCCGCCGGGTGTAACCTTTCCGTATGCACGAACGACACAATCCGGCTTCCTTCGAGGTCGGATTTTTTTGTAACGAACAAACAGCGAAATATGACTCCGAAAAACTACCGATTCGAAACGCTGCAGGTACACGCAGGCCAGCAGCCCGATCCCGCGACCGGTTCGCGCGCACTGCCGATCTACCAGACCACGTCCTATGTTTTCGACAGCGCCGAACAGGGCGCGGCACGCTTCGCCCTGCGCGAAGAGGGTAACATCTACACCCGTCTGAGCAATCCCACGACTTCGGTTTTCGAAGAGCGCATGGCTGCGCTCGAAGGGGGCACGGCGGCCGTGGCCGCCGCATCGGGCATGGCCGCCCAGTATCTGGCGTTCAGCAATCTGGTCGAAGCGGGCGACAATATCGTCAGCACGTCGTTCCTCTACGGCGGCACGTTCAGCCAGTTCAAGCATACGTTCGCCCGCATCGGCGTCGAAGTGCGCTTCGCTCAGGGCGACGACATCCGAAGCATCGCATCGCTCATGGACGACCGTACGAAAGCGGTTTATCTGGAAACGATCGGCAATCCCGAATTCAACGTACCCGACTTCGAACCCATCGTCGCGCTGGCGCACAAGCACGGCATTGCGGTAGTGACCGACAATACGTTCGGCGCGGGCGGATTCCTCTGCCGGCCGATCGAATGGGGCGTGAACGTCGTGACGCACTCGGCGACCAAGTGGATCGGCGGGCACGGCACGAGTCTGGGCGGGGTAGTCGTGGACGGCGGCAACTTCGACTGGGGCAACGGCAGATATCCGCTGCTGAGCGAACCCTCGGAGGGGTATCACGGCTTCAATTTCTGGAAAGAGTGCGGCAAAACCGCCTTTGCGACCCGCACCCGCTGCGAAGGGCTGCGCGACATCGGCCCCTGCATCAGCCCGTTCAACGCGTTCCTGCTGACGCAGGGACTCGAAACGCTCTCGCTGCGCGTACAGCGCAGCGTGGACAACGCACTTGCGGTCGCGGAGTGGCTGGAAAAGCATCCCAAGATCGAACACGTCAGCTATCCGGGACTCAAAAGCAGCAAGTACCACACGCTGGCGAAGAAATACCTCCGCAACGGTTTCGGCGGCGTGCTGACGTTCCGTGTGAAAGGCAGTGCGGAGCAGGCGTCGAAGATCGTAGACAACCTCGGTCTGATCAGCCATCTGGCTAACGTCGGCGACGCGAAAACGCTGCTCATACACCCCGCATCGACCACCCACGCCCAGCTCGGCGAACAGGAACTGGCCGCTTCGGGCGTATATCCCAACCTGCTGCGGCTTTCGCTCGGCATCGAGCATATCGACGACATAAAGGAAGACCTGAACAAAGCGCTGAAACATCTGTAATGGAACCCCGCATTTACATAGCCCCCGAACCGTTCCAGCTGGAAACGGGACACACGCTGCCGGAGCTGAAGATCGCCTATCACACCTACGGCGAACTGAACGCCGCGCACGACAACGTGGTGTGGGTATGCCATGCGCTGACGGCCAATTCGGACGTCGCGGACTGGTGGCCGCACACGGTCGAAACGGGGAAATTCCTCGATCCGGCGCGTCATTTCGTCGTCTGCGCCAACATCCTCGGCTCGCACTACGGCACGACGGGACCGCTTCACACGAATCCGCAAACCGGCACACCGTACTACCGGGATTTCCCGCCCTTCACGATCCGCGACATCGTGCGGGCGCACATCCTGCTGGCCGACGCCCTCGGCATCGGACGCATCGGCGCGCTGGTCGGAAGTTCGGTGGGCGGATTTCAGGCCGTCGAATGGGCCGTCACGGAGCCGCAGCGCATCGGCAAACTGGTGCTGATCGCCACCTCGGCCAAGGCGTCGCCGTGGAGCATCGCCATCGACGAGACGCAGCGCATGGCCATCGAAGCCGACCGGACGTTCGGCGAGCCGCGCGACGACGCGGGAATGGCCGGTCTTGCGGTGGCCCGCGCCATCGGCCTGCTGACATACAGGGGATCGCTGGGCTACAACCTCACGCAGCAGGACCGCGAAGAGCTTCCGGCCGTGCACCGCGCATCGAGCTACCAGCAGTATCAGGGAGAGAAGCTCTGCAGACGCTACAACGCCTACTCCTATTACGCCATTCTCAACGCATTCGACACCCACGACGCAGGACGCGGCCGCGGCGGGGTAGCGGCCGCCCTGAGTCGGATCGCGGCCCGCACGATCGTCGTCGGCATTACGACCGACATCATCTTCACCCCGACCGAGATGCGTGAACTGCAGGGCATGATCGCCGGAAGCGTCTACCACGAAATAGACTCGCCGTTCGGACACGACGGATTTCTGGTCGAGCACGAACAGCTGAACGACATCCTCCGTCCGTTCATGAATAACGAATAATCAACAAACATGCAGCATATGGGTAAAATTAAAATCGGCCTGTTCGGATTCGGCGTCGTCGGACAAGGTATTTACGAAGTGGTCCGCAAATCGAAGAACGCCAATGCCGAAATCGTCAAAATCTGCGTCCGCTCGCTCGACAAACCCCGTTCGATCGACCGTTCGCACTTCACGGACTCCCCGGCAGAGATCCTCGACAATCCCGAAATCGACCTGATCGTCGAGGTGATCGACGACGCCAAAGCGTCGTACGACATCGTGAAAAGCGCCCTGCTGAAAGGGATTCCCGTCGTTTCGGGCAACAAGACGATGCTGGCGCACCACCTGCCCGAAATGATCGAAATCCAGAAAAAGCACAACGTGGCGCTACTTTACGACGCCTCGTCGTGCGGTTCGATTCCGGTCATCCGCAACCTCGAAGAGTATTACGACAACGACCTGCTGCTCGAAGTGAAGGGTATCCTGAACGGTTCGTCGAACTACATCCTCTCGCGCGTTTTCGACCACAAGGATTCCTACGCCAACGCACTCGCGCAGGCGCAGGCGCTGGGATTCGCCGAAAGCGACCCGTCGTTCGACATCGGAGGCTACGATTCGCTGTTCAAACTGGTAATCATCACGGTACACGCGCTGGGCACCTATGTCGCGCCGGAGCGCATCTTCACGTACGGCATCTCGACGATTCACGATGCGGACATCCAGTACGCCCGCGAGAAGAACGTGAAAATCAAACTGGTGGCGCAGGTCGTGAAGGTAAGCGACGAACACTTCACGATGTTCGTCATGCCGGAGTTCGTGACGCCCGCCAAGTATATCTACAGCGTCGACGACGAGTACAACGGCGTGGTGATCCGCGGCGAGTGCTACGACCGGCAGTTCATGTTCGGCAAGGGGGCCGGAAGCCTTCCGACGGCTTCGTCGATCCTGAGCGACATCATGGCCCGCCTGCACGGCTACCGCTATGAATACAAGAAGCTGAGCTATATCCAGAAGCCCGACTATACGACCGACATCACGCTGAAGATATACGTCCGGTACACGGATACCGACATTCTCGGCATCCTGAACTTCACGAAGATTCACGAACAGTACACCAGCGAAAAGAGCAACTACGTCATCGGCGACATCCTGCTGAGCGAACTGATCGCCAAACGCGACCGGCTCTGCGGCGACGACGTGTTCGTGGCCAATATTCCGATCTTCTTCCTGAACCGCGACTGACGCCGGGCGCGACCGGGCAAAACACAAAAAACGCAGTGCAACCGCACTACAGAAAAGGTCCCCGAAAACGGGGACCTTTGTTTCGTTGCAGCGCTTCAGCGCACTATTTCGCGTCTTTCACGCAGCGAAGCGAAACTCCGTTACCCGCCGGCAGCGATGAAGGCGACGGGTTGCCGCCGGACGCATAGAACAACAGCGCACTGTAGCTGCTTCCCCCGTCGTCGGTCGCGGCGCTCATCAGATAACCGCTTTTAGCAGACGAGACATAGTTCTTTGAAACGGAATTCCACATGCCGGCGAGCGTAAATCCGCAATCGGGACCCACGGCCAGCGTTTGTAGTTCGTCGATATAAGGTACATGCCAGCCCTCCGGGCAGATTCCCCGAACCGGAGCGCCGGAAACGGCCTGTGCGCCGCCCAGCGCCGCAGTAAAGCTGTACAGCATGCCGTGTTCGCGGACGTACTCCGCATCCTCGTTGCCGTCGGGATACCAAATGCCCTTCGTCAGCAACGCTTCGTCGGGCACATAGCGCAGGTTCTCGGCCATCCAGACCGTTTCCCCGACAGTCGTCGTCCGGTAGGTCACGCCCCCGTAGGAGAGCGTCTGCGAATCGTCGTCGCCGCCGTCACCGCCGCCGCTGCCGTCGAGCGATCCGCCGTCTTCCCAATCACCGATATCGCCGCTGAGCGAAATTTGGATCTCCTCGTTGGTAACGAGAACCGACATATCGTACCGTCTGCCGCTTTCGAGCTGTGCCGAAGAGAGGGTTTTGCTGTGGCTCCTGCCGTCGTCCGTGGTGACCGTGACGGTCAGGGCGGCCTGCTGGGGCGCCAGTATCGCGCGATAGGTAGCGCCGGGCTTCACCTCGCAGGTTTTGACCTCCGCAGCGGCGACGCCGCTTTTGGCCGCCGCCTTCGGCGCCGAATAGTCGATCTCGGCCGTCGGAACGAGTCCGCCGACGCTGACTCCGGTCACCGCCGCACTCGAACTGTTGGAGACCACGATCGTCAGCTGCGACATCACATGGTAGAAAATCATGCCGACAGGCGCCGAAACGGGCGTAACGTCGGTTTTCACGGCCGCCAGCAGGTCGGACGGCCCGTTGCCCTGCGTCTGGTCCGAGGAGACGGTGAATTCGTCGGGTCTTCCGCCTTCGGCATAGGGATAATAGGCCGTCAATACGGACTTTTCATTCAGGTCGTTGTACCACGACAGCCCGGACGCCGTAAAAGCCGTGCCGTCGTAGGTCATCGGCACGTTCTCGGCGTACGGGGCACTCCCTTTGGAGATCGTCAGACCGATACGGTCGCCGGTATCGAAATGCAGACCCGTGACGCGCGTACGGATAGCCGGAGCGATCTTCACGCAAAGCGTACCTTTCTCGGACTCCGCGCAGCCGGCCGCAATAAGGACCGCCAGAGCCATGAACAAAATCTTTCTCATCTCTTGATAATCGTAAAAAGTGACTTTTCAGTACAAAAATAAACCTTTTTACGTTATTACCAAGTGTTTCCGCTAATTTTTGTAATAGGATTCGTCGAGTCCGAGAATGAAATCGTCCCGGCGGCGGAACGTGACGAGCGTGAGCGCCAGCACCAGCGCCGCATTGAAGAAAAACGGGAAACGGTCGCTGTGGGTTCCGAACAGATGCCGGAAAAGGTCCACGATAAAGGGACAGACCATCACGGCCAGATAGTTCATCGCCATCACGAACGACAGCGCCAGCGTCGCCGAGCGCGGCGGAGCGATCGTCGCCGCCTTGTCGTAAATGACGGGCTGGATCACGCCGTAGCCGAAGCCCGCGCACAAAACCCCGACGACGAGCATCGTCTTGTCGCGGAAAATACCCACGCAGAGCAGCCCGGCGCAGATCAATGCGAGCGAGACGAGATTGACGCTGCGCGTCAGCCGCCGGATAATCTTGTCGATGAAGAGTCCCGGCACCATGATCGCCAGAAAGAAAAGCGAGATCAGCACGCCGGAGAACGAGCTGTCTATCTTGTAGTCGTCGACAAGAAACGAGGCGTAGAACGTCACGACCAGCACGGCGTAGGTGGCGAAAAAATAGAACAGCATCAGCCCGACGAGCTTGCGGCGGTCAATCATCTTATGGCGCATCTGGATGCTCTGCTCCGGTTCGGGAGTGGAGCGTCCGCGCCTGAGGAAAAACGACAGGGCCAGCGAGACGCCCGGCAGGGTATAGACCAGAAAGGGCAGATGCCAGTTCACATCGGCCAGATAGCCGGCGACGACGGTGGCCAGCACGAGGGTCAGGTTGTTGATCGCCGAACTGTAGCCCAGCTGGCGCACGCGGTAATCGCCCGTGAAGTAATCGACCACAAGTCCCGTCGAAAGCGGAATCACCATGCCTGCGCCGATGCCGAGAATACAGCTGATGACGATCAGCCACGCCATGCTCTTGGCAAAAATGCAGGCGACGCCGCTCAGGAAGAAGACCGCAAGTCCGACGGTGAGAATCCGGAGTTTGTCCCTGCCCACGGAGAGGCGTCCCGAAAGCAGCACGAAGGGGATGATAAGCAGCGACGGAAGCGAGGTCAGCATCTGAATTTCGAGGTCGGTGGCTTTGGGAAATATCCGGTTCAGATCCCCCAGAATCGGAGATATGGCAAGTCCCGGCAGCGAGGCGATCGCCGACACGGACCAGATCGCCAGCAATACCGTAAGCGTGATCGTACCTTTTCCTGTTTTGATTTTCATTGCCCGGCAGTTTACCGCCCGACACCGCAACTGTTATACCAAACAACAACAGGCCGGCATGTTGCCGGCCCGTTGTCTTGTCTTGCATATCGGTCGTCTACAGATTCTTCACCTTCACGCAGCGCACCTGCATGCCGTTGGCGCGGGCATACGCTTCGGCAGGCGCGATGCCGCCCGTCCCGGTGAGCTTCTCGTACCAGAAATGAAGCGCGTGCGACTGCGTGCCGTTCACGGCGGTAGTCCAGTAAAGTCCCTCCCAAGGCTGCGCGATATCCGCACGGGTATACAACTTCATCTTCGCTTCATCCTTCGGAATATAAATATTCTGAATCTTGCCGTCGTCGTAGCGGCGGCGTCCGCCGCCCATGAAGAACGATTCGGCTTTTCCGTCGGTCAGCGTCCAGCCGAATTTCTCCTCGTCGCCCG
Source organism: Alistipes sp. HGB5 (assembly GCF_000183485.2). Taxonomy (NCBI): domain Bacteria; kingdom Pseudomonadati; phylum Bacteroidota; class Bacteroidia; order Bacteroidales; family Rikenellaceae; genus Alistipes; species Alistipes sp. HGB5. Next base: position 56,573 of record NZ_AENZ01000057.1, read on the forward strand.
CGGCGGGAGTTCCGACGATCTCAAGCCCGGCAAAAGCGGCCGAAGGAGCGACGCGCCAGCCGTAGGGGCAGGGGTCGTTCACGCTCTTTGCGCCGGCATCGCCGTCCGACGACCAGCCGGCATCGGACTTGCTCCAGAGCCAGTCGTTATTCGACTCGGCGACGCCCGTAACAAAGGTAAGCGGGTGTTTGACGGCATAATCCATCGTTCCGGTCTCGGCACTCGACGCGACCATCGTCACATAGGTGCGGCTGCCGCTGTCGTTGTACATCGCGGCGCCCTGACCGCTGGAGATCTTATAGGTGCTCGGCCCGATGAACGGATCCTTGCGGCCCCACTGGTAATAAAGACCGTAGGAGGCCAGTATCTCGGACGTCGTCGCATTGCCGTTGGCCAGCGCGCCCAGATTGCGGGTCATCATCGTATAGCCGTTCAGCTCGACCGAAGCGTTTTCGCCTTCGGGATCGTAGTCCGTCGCCCAGACGTGCCAGCTCCAGATCAGTTCGTCGTTGGCATCGTAAGCGCCGATCACGGCGTTGCCCTTGAGGATCTTATTGCTGTCTTCGGTGTCGGCTCCGATGTAGAACGACGCCTTGCCGTTCTCCATCTGCAGATACTGCACCAGTCCCGACGCAGATTTCCAGATAACGCCCAGATGATCCGTCGCCAGCGGCGAACCGTCGCCTTTGTGCATGACGTCGAACAGGTAGTTGGTCTCTTTCACGGATGCCATATAACTGTTGGCCACGCCCGCCGCGCTCAGGTCCACGGTCTTTACGACGCCGACGAAAAGCACGCCCGAAACGCTCGTCCCGCCCGGAGTGACCCCGGCCAGCACGACCGTACCCGATTCGACGGCCGTACCCTTTTCGAGTGCCGTGGCCGAAGGAGCTATGACCGTAAGCATGCCCGTGGTTTGGTCGAGCATCGGCTCGTCCCAGCCCGTGGGCTGGCTCGTAACGGAGAGCGTCTTGATGTTCCGCAGGGTGAAGCCCACTGTAGCCATGCCGCTCGGCGCGTCGATGAAGACCGCAGGTTTGTCGAACGATACGGCGCCCGAATCCTTGTCCTTACTGCACGACACGGCAAACGCCGCCGCAGTCACGACCACGGCTATCAGTTTTACGAATCCTTTCATATTGCCCAAATTTACTTTATGTCAGTTTAAAAAATCTCTGCAAAGATACCAAAAAGCGGGATAAATCCTATAAAGGCATCCCAAATATTTCATCCGTCGGGATTTGGGAATAATTATTGCCGCCTACACCCAAACGAAATATAAACTCAAATAGTATGTCCAACATGTCCAATTTGAAAATTGAAACGGGAAGCTCCCCCGCAGAGGAGCGGTTCAGCATCACCGTAACCGAAACTGGCCCCTATCTGGTATACGGGCGGCCGCCGCTGGCCGAACAGTTCATCATGCCCGACGAGTCCAACGACAGCTGGTATTTTCAGGAGGGCAGGCACTTCTCGACCGAATCGGAACCCACGGCGCTATGCCGCTGCGGAGCCTCCCGCCGCAAGCCCTACTGTGACGGCAGCCATGAAAAAGCCAGCTGGGATCCGCGACTCACGGCGCAGCGGGATGCGCTGCTCGACAATGCCGAAGTGATCGACGGCGGCACGCTTCAGATGACGGACAACGAAAAATACTGCGTCTTCGCACGCTTCTGCCACCCGCATGGCGACGCATGGTCGCTCACCGAGCAGTCGGACGATCCCGAAGCGCGCAGGCTGGCCGTCCGCGAAGCTTCGATGTGTCCCAGCGGCCGTCTCATGGCATGGGACAAAGAGACGATGAAACCCTACGAATTCCGGTTCGAACCGAGTCTCGGCCTGATCGAAGACATTACGATCGGCGCCAGCGGCGGTTTGTGGATACGCGGCGGCATTCCCATGCGGCGCGAAAACGGGCAGACGTACGAAATCCGCAACCGCGTCGTCGCATGCCGCTGCGGACAGTCGGCCAACAAGCCTTACTGCGACGGCACGCATGCCGCAATCAAGTGGCGGGACGAACTCAACGGCGAACCGGTCGGCGAAACGCTCCCCGAAGAGGTGTACTGAACCGGCGGCGACGGGACGGAGGCTTCCGCGCCGTAGCGCCCCCGGCATCCGAAACGGGAAATCCGGCGCCCGGCTCCGGCGTTATCCGGCAGGGCCGCCTGCAATCCCGCCACAACATCTTCCACGATACGGAAAGAGAGGACCGTCCCGTACGGTCCTCTCTTCGTATTTCAATCCGGCACAATCCCGGAAACGCAGATTCCCGCAGGCTTTCCGGCCTTGCGGGAATCCGGAGTTCTGTCATTTGCAGAGAAAGTCGATATAATCGACAATAGCCTTGCTGCAGACCGGACAGAACTCGTCCGTTTTGTGCAGGTTGTTCATCAGGCAGTTCCGCCACGGGCGGTAGACGCCCTCGGCGGCATACCCGCCGCCTTCGAAAACGCCCACGACACCGTCGTACTCCTCCGTGTCGGGCGTCGGCACGGGAGTTCCCTCCGCCACCATCCGGCTCCAGAATTTATCCCCGAACCCGACGAGCGTCGTCAGGTTGGGTTCCCACGGTTCGATACTTTTCGCGTACATGTCGTCATAGGAGGTCGTGCCGACATATTCGTCGCCCAGCCCCAGCAGCAGATGGCCGAACTCGTGGACATGGATTTTTCCGGTGCGCGTGGGGTGGTGCGCGGCGCTGATGCCGTAAAAGTTGAAAATCCCGCCGCCACCGTATTTCTGTGTGTTCGAAAGCACATAGATATAATCGTAAGGCACATGCGCCGCCATGTCGCGCAGACGCTGGAAATCGGTCACCATCTGGTAGCGTTCCGAATCGAAGGTATAGAAACTCGCGCCGCAGGCCGTATTGCGCCAGACGTTTTCACCGGGGATGGTCACGCCCGAATCGTCGGAGGGAGCCCACACGGCGCGGACGTTGAAGCGCGCGGCGTTCTCCTTATAGGGCGAATAGCTGAAAAATTCGTCGGCGAACGTGCGGCAGGCCGACTCGAATTTGGCCCGCTCGCCGGCCCCGTAGCCCTCAGGCAGCAGGACGATGTCCACACGCTGCGCCGAATTGCCGGAATACATCACCTCGAACGTCTCGCAGCGGGGCGTGAACCGCTCGATAAAATAGGAATCGGGGTCGATATTCTGGCTGAAACGCTTCTCGAAACGCCCTTTGCCGTTGCGGGTGAAAATCTCGATCCGGCACGGACGTTTGGGATAGGGGAATACCACCGATTCGGGATAGGAGCGGCGCACGCTGTCGGCTTCGGGCGTACTCTGCCACTCGTTGAAAAGCGTGCAGAAGCCGCGGGAATAGATCTCCCGGCCCGACGCCCGGTCCACGATACGGAAAAACTGGTTGCCGTATCCGGTCGTATCGACCAGCGAGACCTTAGACCCTGCCCAGTAAGGCTCCTCCTTCAGCGCGTCGAAGAAATACTCCTCCGAGCGGCTGTCTCCGGCGTGATAGTAGTCGAAGCGCATCGTTTTGTCGAAAAAACAGTCGGCGAACGGCGTCTGCGCAGCGGCGGAGACGCCGGCTCCGAGAAACAGCAAAATAAAAATCTTCTTCATGGTTCGCAGCATTTCAGGGCGACAAAAAAGGGGTACGCACAGACGTACCCCCGAATCGGCCCGTTACGGGTTATTTCTTCTCCGGCCGTGCGATCGTCTCGCGCATCGTCGTGTCGGCCATGATGTTTTTCATTTTGTAGTAATCCATGATCCCCAGATTGCCGTTGCGGAACGCTTCGGCCATGGCCAGCGGCACCTCGGCTTCGGCGAGAATCACCTTGGCGCGGGCGTCCTGCGCCTTGGCCTTGTTTTCCTGTTCCAAGGCGACAGCCATGGCGCGGCGCTCCTCGGCCTTGGCCTGCGCGATGTTCTTGTCGGCCTGCGCCTGATCCATCTGCAGCTGGGCGCCGATGTTCTTGCCCACGTCGATATCGGCGATGTCGATCGAAAGGATTTCGAACGCCGTGCCGGCGTCGAGTCCCTTTTCGAGCACCACGCGGGAAATCGAATCGGGATTCTCCAGCACGATCTTATGCGAAGCCGCCGAACCGATCGACGAGACGATACCCTCGCCGACACGCGCCAGCACGGTCTCCTCGCCGGCGCCGCCGACCAGCTGTTTGATATTGGCGCGCACCGTAACGCGGGCCTTGGCGATCAGCTGGATGCCGTCCTTGGCGACGGCCGCTACGGGCGGCGTGTTGATGACCTTGGGGTTCACCGACATCTGCACGGCTTCGAACACGTCGCGGCCCGCGAGGTCGATGGCCGTGGCCATCTTGAAGTCGAGCATGATGTTGGCTTTCTGGGCCGATACCAGTGCATGCACGACGCTGGTGACGTTGCCGCCCGCGAGGTAATGGGCCTCCAGTTCGTTGGGATCGAGACTCAGGCCGGCTTTCGTGCTCTCGATCATCGAAGAGACGATCGTCGAGGGCGGCACCTTGCGCCAGCGCATCAGGATAAGCTGCAGCAGGCTGATCCTCACGCCCGACACCAACGCCGAGAACCAGAGTCCTACGGGTATAAAATAGAAGATGAGCCAGATCGCAAAGAGGCTCACGAAAATTATAAGAACGATCAATCCACCCTGAAAATCCATAGTTTTTTGTTTTTATTTGGTTGTTTTTACGATGACGCTGAAATTTTCGAACCCGACGACTTCGATCTCCTTCCGGGGGTCCACATAGGCGCCCAAGGATTTGGCCTCATAAGTCCGTCCGTTCACCTCGATCTTGCCCATCGGCGAAAGGCGCGAGAGGGTCGTGCCGCGGTCGCCGACGCTCAGCTCCTGTTCGGGCAGGGTAGGCATGCTCGACGAATTGATTTTCTGTTTGAGCGAGAAGCGCTGCCACGTTTTGGCGCGCAGCGAAACGACAGTGGCGATCAGCGACAACACCAGAATAACCAGCACGACCACCGAACCGGCCACGGGGCCGAGATCGCGGAATGCGAGGTAGATCGAACTGCCGTAGCAGACCAGCGCCAGAATCGCGCCGATCGACACGCCCGGCAGCAGGACCAGCTCCGCCACCAGAAAGAGCAGGCCGAAAAAGATGAGGAGTACAATATAGAACATCGTCATAGGGAAGTTGTTGAATATTGGACTAAAGATAGGAATTAAAATCAATTATTCCGCAATTTCAGCGACTTTTATTTCCAAAGCCGGGTCGGTCTGCGTCACCGCGGCCGCCACGCGGTCGGCCACGGCCTTGTCGTCGAACGTCCCGACGACGAAGAGCTGCTGTCCCACGCGCGAAAGCTCGCACCCCTCGGCCGTATCCGTAATCGCTGCCTTCACCGCGTCGGAAAGCGCTTCGGAGCTGACGATCTCGACCCGGTAGGCGATATGCTGCGCTTCGGGGTCCTTCGAAAGATTGCGGTACTCGCCGTCGGTCCACACGACGATTTCGGGGCGGACGAAACCGCGGGCCTTCAGCAGCTTTTGGGCCGCTTCGGCCTCCTCCCTCGTGGCGAAACCTCCGGCGTAGTAACACCATTTCCTGTCATCGTTGACCAGATAGGAGAGCGGGTAAGCGCCCCGGAAGGTCGATACGGCGCGCTTGGTATTGAACGTGCCGAGCAGGATGCGGTATATCGTCCCGTGCTCGTAGACCTTGCATTCGGGAATGGGGTGCTGATAGCTGTACTTCGGCGTCGAGGAGAAGGAAACGCTGTCGTAATCGAGGAAATAACGCTCTGCGACGTCGATCCGGGGCAGCCGGAAGTCGATGCCCTCCAGCTGCGCCATCACGCCCCGCAGCGAATCGCGCGCGGAGGTCAGCCCCAGCATATCGGCCACGGAGGTTTCATACCCGACGAGCACCTTCTTGCGCAGGAAATAGTCGGTCACGGCGTCCGAAGCGGTCTCGCCGCGCAGTTCAGAGAGCTGACGGGCGGCCTCCGAGAGCCGCTCCTCCTCGCGGGAAAGAATCGCGTCCCGCCCCAGCTTGTCCATCAGGTAGCCGTAAGCATAGCTCTTGTTGTCGAAGATGTAGTTCCATGCGTCGGAGAGCGAATCGGCCAGCACGCGGTTGAAGCCCTGCAGAGTCTTGTATTTGTCGTAAATCTCCGCCGCATCGGCTTCGGCCTGAGCCGCGGCGTAGGCTTCGGCCAGCTCGGAAATCGTGCCGTAATTGGCAAAATAGCGGTTCACGTAATCCACGGCATCGAATTCCAGCCGCTGCGCTTCGACGAGCGCGGCATAGTCGGCCTCCGGGAGCTGTTCCCGGAAATAGGGATTGCTGACCAGATTGCGCACCTTGAGCGAATCGGGAATCTCCGCCGCCGGATTTTCCGCGGCAGGCCCCGCCGGCTGCGACGCCGCGCCGTTCAGGTTGGCGAGCACCCACTCCTGCTCGATGGTGTTGATACGGTCGATCAGGCGGCCCTTGGCATTGCGGATTTCGAATATCCGGCTTTCGAGCTGCAGAATATCCTGCGAATACTGCTGGCGGCCCGCCGGGTTCTCGCGCAGCTGCCGCCGGGCGCGTTCCACGGCATTGACGATCGAATCTTCGCGCATCTGCAGCTGCGCATCCTCGCGCAGAAGCGACATATACTCCTCGTTGCTTTCGAGCCCCGCGATGCGGGCTTCGACTGAAAGCTGCTGCGCACGCAGGCTTCCGGCGCCCAGAAGCGCCGCGAACAGAAACAATATGCAAGTTTTACGAACCAACATTCCGGTTACCTCCACCATTTAATGAAAAAGAGTTGTATAAGCCCGAAAATCTCCAGACGCCCCAGAAGCATCAGCAGCGAACTGGATATCTTGAAAACGCCCGGCACGGACGAAAAATTATCCATCGACCCGACTTGGCCGAATCCGGGACCGACGTTGCCGATCGAAGCCACCGAGCCGGAGAAGCTGGTCATCAGATCGACGCCGAACATCGTCCCCAGCACCGTGCCGGCGAGAATCAGCATCAGGTATGCGACGATAAATATCATGACCGAATGGAGCGCTTCGTTCTCCTGAATGACCCCGTCCAGCTTGATGCGGATGATCGCGTTGGGGTGCTGCTGCTGGCGCAGGCGCGTGCGCATCATCTTCATCGCCAGCACCAGCCGGTTGGTCTTGATGCCGCCCGCGGTGGAACCCGCGCAGGCGCACACGATCGAACCGAAAATCAGCAGGATAACCGCAAACGACGTCCACTGGTTGGAGTCGGCCGTGGCGAATCCCGTCGTCGTAACAAGCGACACGAACTGGAAAAGCGCATGATGGAACGCGGCCGAAAACGTAGGGTATATGTTGGCGGTGAAGAGACTGACGGCGATCAGCAGGCCGCCGCCCAGCAGCATGACGAGGTACCAGCGCGTCACCTCCGAACGGAATATGTTGTTGCGTTTGCCGGTCACCGTCGCATAGATCAGTCCGAAGTGGATACCCGCCGTAGCCATGGCGAAGATCAGGATCGTGTCGATCATCGGACTGTTGAAATAGGCGACGCTGGCGTTCTTGGTCGAAAAACCGCTCGTGGCGCACGCCGACATGGCGTGGCAGAGCGAATCGAACCAGTTCATGCCCGCCATTTTGAGCAGCACCGTCGTCAGCACCGTAAGGCCCACATAGACCACCAGCAGAATCTGCACGATGATCTGGGTCCGGTAGCGGTAATTATCCTTGGCCAAGGTCGAAAGCTCGACGCTCGACAGCGTCATCTTGTTGCGCCCCAGCGAGGGGAGGATCAGCAGTGCGAACATGACCACGCCCATACCCCCGATCCACGTCGAGGACATGCGCCAGAACTGCAGCCCCCGCGGCAGCACCTCGATATCGTTCAGGATCGTCGATCCGGTCGTCGTAAAGCCCGAAACGCTTTCGAACCAAGCGTTCACCAGACTGAACTCCCCGCCCCAGATCAGGTAGGGGAACATGCCGACCAGACAGGCGACCAGCCACGAGCCGACCACGATGCAGAATCCCTCCTTGTTGGTGATCTGCTGCGTACGTTCGACGAAGATCAGCGGAAACGCCCCCAAGAGGGCCGTGAGCAGCGACGCGAGCAGCAGGGGATAGAACGCCGAATCCATGCCGCTGACAAAGGAAATCCCCGCCGACAACAGCATGAACAGCGCGATGAAAAGCATCACGACCCCGACATATCGCAAAACCACGTCTACTCGCATCGCAATCAGGATTTTGGCTGCTTGGAAACGGTTATCAGGGTCTCGATCTTCTCCTTCAGCTCCAAGACCTCGTCCTTGCAGTCGGCCTTGACGGCGAACGGCACGCGGAACGAGAGGTAGTCGCCCAGCCCCTTGTTCATCCGGATAATGGGGTTGACGCAGTAGACCGACATGAAGTAGTAGAGCATCAGCACGATGGCGATCATAACCACGAGCGAGATCAGCACCGGCGTAACGGCCCGGTAGGCGTTTTTCTTCATCTGCTCGGCACGCGGAGCCAGCGAGCTCTGCGTCGAAGTCATATAGTTCTTGATGGCAGCGGTCAGACGGCCGTAGAGGACTTCGTATTCGCTGTCATACCAGCTGCGGCCCACCGAATCGGGCGCGGCCGGATTCGCCGCGGCATGCGCTCCGAAGGCGAGGTAGTTGTCGGTCAGCAGGCGCAGCTCGGTCGTCGCGAAAGCCAGCGAGTCGAGAAACGACTTGTCGAGGGCTTCGCTCTGGGCCACGAGCAGCGTGTTCTCCAACCGCTCCATACTCGACCGGCAAAGGCTGTCGTAGGAGTTGTCTCCGAACACCGAAAGGCGGATAAGCGCCACGTTCTGCTCATAGGCGGCGTCGAGCATCTCCTTGGCCAGCTCGATGTTACGCTTGTTGGCCTTGAGGATTTCGCCCGTATCGCGGCTCAGGTGGCTCAGTTCCACGAACGAGACCATCCCCGAAAAAAACAGCAGGCAGACGATACTCAAAAAACCGATCGTCACTCTTCTGCGCATACCCGTCATACTTCTTTTGATTTTATCAATGCAAATATAGTGAATTAATCGAGAATATCACCCATCAGATCGTGAGATTCGTCCATCGCCCCGAAGCGCACCCGGCAAATGGCGTTGATGCGCGTCCGGTCGTAGGGGGCCTTCACCCGGCGGTAGCTGCCCGTATAGCCGAACATCATGCCGCCGCGCAGGGTGCTTTCGAACAGCACGGTATCCTCGGAACCGACGGCTTTGGCGCAGAATGCGCCGTGCAGCCGCCCGCAAAGTTCTTCCAGTTCGGCGACGCGGCGCGTCGCCACCGACGGCTGCACCTTGCCGGGCATATCGACGGCAGGCGTTCCGGGACGCTCCGAAAAAGGAAATATGTGGAGGAAAGCGGGCTTGAGTCCCTCCAGAAAATCGTACGTCGTGCGGAAATCCTCCTCGGTTTCGCCGGGAAAGCCGACGATGACGTCGATGCCGATGAAGGCGTCGGGCATCAGCGCCCGCACGGCGGCGATGCGGTCGGCGAAACGCGCCGTGGTATAGCGGCGGCGCATCAGTCCGAGAATTTTGTCCGAACCGCTTTGGAGCGGAATATGGAAGTGATGCTGGAATTTAGGTGACGCGGCGCAAAATGCTATGATTTCATCCGTTAGAAGATTAGGTTCGATGGACGAAATCCGGTAGCGTTCGATGCCTTCGACTTCGTTGAGCGCACGCAGCAGGTCGATGAAACGCTCGCCCGTCGTACGGCCGAAATCCCCCGTGTTGATTCCCGTGATGACGATCTCCTTCTGTCCGGCCGCAGCGATCTGGCGGGCTTCGGCGACGAGGTCCGCGATCGGCATGTTGCGGCTGCCGCCGCGGGCATAGTGGATCGTGCAGTAGGCGCACTTGTAGTCGCAGCCGTCCTGCACCTTGAGGAAAGCGCGCGTGCGGTCGCCGCTCGAAAAGGCCGCGAAGAACGAAGTGAGCGATTCGGTATCGCAGCTGTAAATCTGCGCACGGCCCTTGCCGGAGAGTTCGACCACCCGTTTATATAACATTCCTTTATCATTATTGCTCAGCACGATATCAACGCCTTCGATCGCCGCTATTTCCTGCGGTTTGAGCTGCGCGTAACAGCCCGTCACGGCGATGATGGCACCGGGATTGCGGCGGTGGAGTTTGCGGATCAGGTTGCGGCATTTCTTGTCGGCGTGTTCCGTGACCGAACAGCTGTTGATGACGCATATGTCGGCCTCGGCGTCGGGTGCGACGCGCACGAAACCGCCGCGCTCGAACTCCCGCGCGAGGGTCGAGCTTTCCGAAAAGTTGAGTTTGCAGCCGAGGGTGTGGAAATTTACTCTGCGTTGTTGCATAAATTGTCGTTATTTACCGGGCGAAATTACGAAAACTGTGCGAAAAGGGAGGGCTTTTCCGAGAAAAAAGCGTAAATTTGCGCGCAATATAAGGAACGAGGCATGGAATTTTTCAGCGACCTGATTCAATACGGCTACTTGTCGAACGCGCTGGCGGCGTGTGTCCTTTCGGGCATAACGTGCGGCGTGATAGGCACCTATGTCGTATGCCGCCGGATGGTTTTCCTCGCCGGAGGCATCACGCATTCCTCGTTCGGCGGACTGGGCATCGCGTTTTACCTCGGCACCGACCCGATCGCCGGGGCGATGATCTTCGCCGTACTCTCGGCGCTGGGCATCGAATGGGCCGGCAGCAGGGGCCGCATCCGCGAAGATTCGGCCATCGGCATCATCTGGTCGGTGGGCATGGCCGTCGGCGCGCTCTTCATGAGCCTGCGGCCGGGCTACACGTCGGGCGATCTCTCCGCATACCTGTTCGGCAGCATCGTCACCGTGACGCACGGCGACGTCGCGGCGCTGACCGCTCTGACGCTGTTCATCATCGCCGGAGCGCTGCTATGGCTGCGGCCGGTGATGTACGTGGCCTTCGACCGCGATTTCGCCCGCAGCCGGGGCATTCCGACCCGCGTGATCTCCTACGTGATGGCGGCCCTGATCGCCGTGACGATCGTCCTCTCGATCCGCATCATGGGAATCGTCCTGCTGATTTCGCTGCTCACGATGCCCGTTGCCATAGTCAATTCGCTCTCGCGCTCGTACCGGACCATCGCGCTCTGCGCGCCGCTGGTCGCCGTGGCGGGCAACGTCGCCGGACTCGTCGCAAGCTACAATTTCGAAGTTCCGCCCGGAGCAGCCATAATATTTACACTCACTCTTACGCTTATTGTAGTAAAACTATTACCTTTGCGTAACAAAAAAGCCGGTGCCGCCGCATGAAAACCATCCATAAACTCGTACTGAAAGCCTACTTGGGGCCGATGGTCCTCACGTTTTTCATCGTGATGTTCGTCCTGATGATGAACATCGTGTGGCGTTACATCGACGAGCTGGTGGGCAAAGGACTCAGCGCAGGCATCATCATCGAGCTGATGACCTACTTCATGGCCAACATGATCCCGCTGGGACTGCCGCTGGCCATGCTGCTGGCGGCCATCATGACCATGGGCAATCTGGGCGAGAACTACGAGCTGCTGGCCATGAAGTCGGCCGGCATGTCGCTCATACGCATCACCAAGCCGCTGATTATTCTGGTAAGCCTGATCTCCGTGGGCAGCTTCTTCATCGGCAACAACCTCGTGCCGTACGCCAACAAAAAGGTGTTCAGCATCCTGTACGACATCCGCCAGCAGAAACAGAGTCTCGAATTTCAGGACGGACTGTTCTTCAACGGCATCGACAACATGTCGATCCGCGTCAGCAGGCAGGAGCCCGAAACGCATCTGCTGCACGACGTGCTGATATACGACAACCGCGCGGCCAACGGCGACATGAACACCATCGTGGCCGATTCGGGATACATCCGTCTTTCGGACGACAAGAAATACCTGCTGGTGACGCTTTTCAACGGCGAGACCTACGAGCAGACCCGCAGCAGCCAGTGGTTCACCCAGAGCAAACTGCGCCACCACATCTTCGAGAAGCAGGATCAGGTGATCCCGATGGAGGGCTTCGCGATGGGCCGCACCGACGCCAACCAGTTTTCGAACAGCCAGACGAAGAATATCAACGAGCTGCAGCACGACATCGACTCGCTCGAAAAAATGGTGAACAGCGCGACGACGCGCTCGTACGAACCGCTGCTCAAGGAGCAGATTTTCTCCCGCGACAACTCGGTGCTCCCGCAGCCCGACAGTCTCCGCATCGACAAGAGCCGGTTCCGCGACATGGCGGCGATGGACTCCATCGCTACGCTGCAGATGCGGGAAAAGGAGCGCGTATGGAATCAGGCGCGCACGCTGGCCAAGAACTCCCGCAACATGTTCTCGTTCGACGAGTCGGCGGCAAAAGAGGCGCTCAACCAGCTCTACCGCAGCAAAGTCGAATGGCACAAGAAGATGTCGCTGCCGGTGTCGATCATGATCTTCGTCCTGATCGGCGCACCGCTCGGCGCCATCATCCGCAAGGGCGGACTGGGACTTCCGGTCGTCGTGTCGATCATCTTCTTCGTGATCTACTACATCATCAGCCTGTCAGGCGAGAAACTGGCCAAGGAGGGGAGCTGGGACGCCGTATACGGCATGTGGCTCTCGACGTTCATCCTCACGCCCATAGCGATCTACCTGACCTACAAGGCCACGAACGACTCGGCGCTGCTCGACACGGACTGGTACGCCGGAAAATTCAAGGCGCTCTACGAACGCATGCGACCCGCGATCAACAAATTGAAAAACGCTATAAAACTCAAACGAAATGGCAAAAAGCACGATTCTGAATAGTGTGGAAGAGGTTATCGAAGATTTCCGCAACGGCAAAATAGTGATCGTCGTCGATGACGAAGACCGCGAAAACGAAGGCGACTTCATCGTAGCGGCGGAGAAAATAACCCCCGAAATCGTGAATTTCATGCTCAAGGAGGGCCGCGGCGTACTCTGCGCACCGCTTTCGGAGGACCGCTGCGCCGAACTCGGCCTTAACATGATGGAGGAGAACAACACCTCGCTGCTGGGAACTCCCTTTACCGTGACCGTCGATCTGCTGGGCCACGACTGCACCACGGGCGTCTCGATCCACGACCGTGCGGCGACGATCCGCGCACTGGCCGACCCGGCCACGCGGGCCACGGACTTGGGCCGTCCGGGACATATCAACCCCCTGCGCGCACGCCAGAAAGGCGTACTCCGCCGTCCGGGACATACCGAAGCGGCGATCGACCTTGCGCGGCTGGCAGGCTTGCAGCCCGCGGGCGCGCTGATCGAAATCATGAACGAAGACGGCACGATGGCCCGTCTGCCGCAGTTGGTCGAGATCGCCAAGAAATTCGACCTCAAAATCATCTCGATCGCGTCGCTGATCTCATACCGGCTGAAGGAGGAATCCATCGTCGAGAAGGGCGAAACCGTGGACCTGCCGACCGCATGGGGCGATTTCCGCATCACGCCGTTCCGCCAGAAGAGCAACGGGCTGGAGCATGTGGCGCTGACCAAAGGCGAATGGACCGAGGACGAACCGGTGCTGACCCGCGTACACTCGTCATGCGCCACGGGCGACATCTTCGGCTCGTGCCGCTGCGACTGCGGCGATCAGTTGCACGAAGCGATGCGCATGATCGAAAAGGAGGGTAAGGGCGCGATCATCTACCTCCAGCAGGAGGGACGCGGCATCGGACTCTGCAACAAAATCAAGGCATACAAGCTTCAGGACGAGGGACTGGACACCGTGGACGCCAACGTGCAACTGGGCTTCGGCGTGGACGAGCGCGACTACGGCATCGGCGCGAGCATCATCCGCGAAATGGGCATCAAGCACATGCGGCTGATGACCAACAACCCGCTCAAAAGGGCCGGGCTGGAGGGCTACGGACTGCGGATCGACGAGATCGTGCCGGTGGTCATCGCCCCCAACGAGCACAACCTGCGCTACCTGAAGACCAAGGAGGAGCGCATGCACCACACGCTCGGACTGGACAAGAAATAACCCGGCTCAGAAGGCCCGCATTACGCACAAGAGACGAAGCATAACATACGAAGAACAATGAATCCGAAAGAGCTGCGCATCGTATTTATGGGTACGCCCGAATTCGCCGTACCGTCCCTCCGGGCGCTGGTCGCCGGGGGCTACAACGTCGTGGCCGTGGTCACGACGCCCGACAAACCCGCCGGACGGGGCCAGAAACTGCATCAGAGCGAGGTTAAGCTGGCCGCGCTCGAACTGGGACTTCCGGTATTGCAGCCCGAAAAGCTGAAAGCGCCGGAGTTCGTCGAAGCCATGCAGGCGCTGAAACCCGATCTGGGGATCGTCATCGCGTTCCGCATGCTTCCCGAAGTGATCTGGGCCATGCCGCGGCTGGGAACATTCAACCTGCACGCCTCGCTGCTTCCGCAGTACCGCGGGGCCGCGCCGATCAACTGGGCCGTCATCAACGGAGAAACAGAGACCGGCGTCACGACGTTCCTGCTCAACCACGAAATAGACAAAGGCGCGATCATCGCGCAGGTGCGCGTGCCGATTCTTCCGAAAGACAACGTGGGCACGATGTACGACAGACTGATGCACACCGGAACGGCGCTCGTGACCGAGACCGTGGACCGCATCGCCGCAGGGGATATTCAGCCCATGGAGCAGACGGGAATCGACGAGAGCCGCCTGCATCCTGCGCCCAAGATCTTCAAGGAGGACTGCCGGATCGACTGGTCGTGGGAGGGACGGCGGATCGTGAACTTCGTACGCGGGCTTTCGCCCTATCCGGCCGCATGGACCGAAATGCGCAAAGAGGGCGAAACGGCATCCCTCACGGCGAAAATTTATGCGGCGGCGTTCGAAGGGGCGGCGCACAACAAAGCGGCAGGAACCGTCGAAAGCGACGGACGCACCTTTATCCGCGTGGCATGCGCCGACGGGTGGATCACCCTCGGCGAGTTGCAGATAGCCGGTAAAAAACGGCTTCCGGTGCGCGAGCTGCTGCTCGGACTGCGGGACATCGGACAGTACCGGTTTCAGAAATAACCTCATCCGGCGATCGGCAGGAATATATCAATAAAAAAGGGGCTTGCGCAAGCCCCTTTCGATTATCCTTTGATTTCGTATCCTTTGCCGAGTTTCTTTTCGATCTCTTCCTTCGGCAGCGGGCGCGTACAGAAGAACCAGTCGTAGCACTTCACGCCTTCAGGCTGGTCGTTCATGTCCTCGCCCTTCATCGGAACGATCACCTCGTCGCCCGGACGCCAGTCGGCCGGCATCGCCACGCCGAACGCGTCGATGGCCTGCAAGCCCACCAGCACGCGCTTGATTTCGTCGAAATTGCGGCCCAGCGCCAGCGGATAATAGATCATCGCCCGCAGCACGCCCTTGGGATCGACGAAGAACACGGCGCGCACGGCAGCGGTCTGGCTTTCGCCGGGCTGGATCATGCCGTAGAGATTGGCAACCTTCATCGACACGTCGTCGATAATCGGAAATTCCACCTTTATATCCTTCATGCCCTTGTATTCGATCTTTTCGCGGATCGTGCGCAGCCACGCGATATGGCTGTTGCGGCTGTCCACCGAAAGACCGATCAGCTCGCAGTTCAGCGCCTTGAACTCCGCAGTGCGGGCGCCGAAAGTAAGCACCTCCGAGGTGCAGATAGGCGTGAAATCGGCAGGGTGGCTGAAAAGAATCACCCATTTGCCTTTGTAATCGGCCGGGAAGCTGACCTTCCCCTGCGTCGTCATCGCTTCGAATGCCGGAACGGGTTCGCCCAGACGCGGCAGTTGCTGTTCGTTCTTGTCCATAACTGAATGATTTAATGTATATGTCCGGGCACGCAAAGTTGATGCCCTGCAGACTAAACATCGGGATTACGTCTACCAATTTACTGTTTTTCGGGAGATTATCCTAATTTGCATTGTCCGTTTCGCGCTCCGGCGCGAATGTGTCTATACAAACAACGTTTTTGAATATCCGGGCGAAGGGACTGTGATCCGGACCGAAAAAAGCCGCCCGGATTTCTCCGGGCGGCTTTTCCATAAGCGTCGCTGCGGTCAGCGGATCTTCTTGATGATCTCGCCGCCGTGATGGATGGCTTTCTCGTTTTCGGGAAGCATCTTCCAAGCGCGTTCGGGAAGCGATTTCTTGAGGCCGACCATCACGTTCTCCATTTCGACCACGGGGCGCACCTTGAGGTAGCCGCCGAGGATCATCGTGTTGAAGAGTTTGGCTTGTCCCATTTTGGCGCATTCGGCCGTGGCGTCGATCGAGTAAACCTCGATGTCGGTACGCACAGGGTGGCGCGTGATGCCGTTGGTATCGTAGATCAGCACGCCGCCCGGTTTTACCATTGGTTCGAATTTCTCCATCGACTGCTGATTCAGGATGATCGCCGTATCGAATTCATGGGCGATAGGCGACGAAATCTTCCGGTCCGAAAGGATCACCGTCACGTTGGCCGTGCCGCCGCGCATTTCGGGACCGTAAGAGGGCATCCACGTAACTTCGAAATCCTGCATGACGCCCGAATAGGCCAGTATCTTGCCCATCGAGAGGACGCCCTGTCCTCCGAATCCTGCGATAATTAAAGTCTCTTTCATATCGGTCCTCTTATTTTACGTCCTTGATATCGCCCAGCGGATAGAAGGGCAGCATGTTCTGCTCAAGCCACTCGTTCGACGCGACGGGCGAAAGTTTCCAGCCGCTGTTGCAGGTCGAAACGACCTCGACCAGCGAGAAGCCTTTGCCGGCCATCGAATTCTCGAACGCCTTGCGGATCGCCTTCTTGCACTTGCGCACGTTGGCCGGCGTATGCACGCTCTGGCGCGTGATGAAAGTAGCGCCGTCGAGGTGGGCCATCATCTCGGCGATCTTGTAGGGATAGCCGTTCAGACGCGGATCGCGGCCGTAGGGGGTCGTCGCGGTCTTCATGCCCAGCAGGGTAGTCGGAGCCATCTGGCCGCCCGTCATGCCGTAGATGGCGTTGTTGATATAGACCGCCACGACATTCTCGCCGCGGGCGGCCGCATGGATCGACTCCGCGGTGCCGATGGCCGACAGGTCGCCGTCGCCCTGATAGGTGAAGACCAGATTGCCGGGATGCAGCCGTTTGACGGCCGTAGCGACGGCCAGCGCGCGTCCGTGCGCCGCTTCGATCCAGTCGATGTCGATGTAGTTGTATGCGAATACGGAGCAGCCCACGGGCGAAACGCCCACGGTCTTCTCTTCGAGACCCATCTCTTCGATGACCTCCGCAATCAGTTTGTGTACCGTACCGTGACTACAGCCGGGGCAGTAGTGCATGACGTTGTCGGTAATGAGCTTCGGTTTGGCATAAACCAGATTCTCCTTTTTGATTTCAACCTCTGCCATAGTCTTTACTTTTTAATCAGTTTTTCCTTGAGTGCGGCAAGCACCTCGTCGGGGGCGAACATCATACCGCCCTGACGGCCGAAATGCTCGACGGGAGCCGCGCCGTTCACGGCCAGCCGAACGTCCTCGACCATCTGACCCGCATTCAGCTCGGCGGAGAGGAAGCCCTTCACGCCGCGCGCGGCCAGTTCGGCAAGCGGCTTCTTGGGGAAAGGATAGAGGGTGATCGGACGCAGCAGGCCGACCTTGAGTCCTTCGGCGCGCGCCATCTCGACCGTGGCCGAGCAGATACGGGCCGACGAGCCGAACGCCACGATGACATAATCGGCATCGTCACAGTCGATCGCTTCGTAGCGCACCTCGTTCTCTTCGAGGGCCTTGTATTTCTCCTGAAGGCGTTTGTTGATGATCTCCATCTTCTCGGACTGCAGCTCCAGCGACGTCACGATATTGCGCTGACGGTCGGCGGGTTTGCCGTAGGTCGCCCACGACTTGCACTCGGCGGCAATCTCCTCGTCGGTCTTGCGGGGACGCTGCGGCGCGAGCACCACTTTCTCCATCATCTGTCCGATGGCGCCGTCGGCCAAAATCAGCGCCGGATTGCGGTACTTGAACGCCAGATCGAACGCGACGGCCACGTGGTCGTGCATCTCCTGCACGGAATTGGGCGCCAGCACGATCAGGTGGAAGTCGCCGTGACCGCCGCCCTTGCAAGCTTGGAAATAGTCGCCCTGCGAAGGCTGGATGGTGCCCAGCCCCGGACCGCCGCGCTGGCAGTTGATAATCAGGCAGGGCAGCTCGGCGCCCGCCAGATAGCTAAGCCCCTCGGACATCAGGCTGATGCCGGGGCTAGACGAGGAGGTCATCACCCGTTTGCCGGTCGATGCGCCGCCGTAGACCATGTTGATCGACGAGATCTCCGATTCGGCCTGCAGCACGACCATGCCCGTGGTTTCCCACGGTTTGAGTTCCATCAGCGTCTCCATCACCTCCGACTGGGGCGTGATCGGGTAGCCGAAATATCCGTCGCAACCGTAACGGATCGCCGCATGGGCGATCACTTCGTTGCCTTTCATCAGTTTTACCTCTTTCTCTGCCATAGCTTACTCGATTTTTTGACGATAAACCGTGATGACGCTGTCCGGGCAAATCACCGCGCACGAAGCGCAGCCTATGCAGGCGTCGGGATTTGCCATCCGGGCCACGGGGTAGCCCTTGCTGTTCACCTCAGCCGACATGCCCAGCACATTGCACGGACACGAAGCGACGCACACTCCGCATCCTTTGCAGCGTTCCTTATCGACAACGACTGTTCCTTTTATTTTAGCCATAAGCCGTAGTTTTGTTAAGTTCCTTACAAATATATAAAAAAATCCCGAAGATTCTAAACGAATGCAACAAATCTTATCACGAAAAACGGATAAGTGAAAGCAGTGCGGCCGGAATCCAGCATCCCGAACGCACTGCACACAAAACATTTCGGAGGTTTTATTCCGCCTTGGGATCGGGTCCGTATTTATTTTCGCCCCTATGGCCGCCGATGCAGAACCAGACGAGGAAAAAGAGGCTCCACACGAAAAAGACCAGCATTACTGCAAGATAGCGATTCCGGCGCATCCGCAAAAAAAAGACAGCCTTTTCGGGCTGTCTTTCAATCGAACGCGGACGGCGGCTACTCCTCGAAGGAGTGGATCACCACGCCGGAGCGGAGTTTCGGCTCGAACCACGTCGTCTTCGGAGGCATGATGTTGCCCGTGTCGGCGATGTTGATGAGCTGCTGCATCGAGACGGGATAGAGGGCGAAAGCCGCCTTCATCTCGCCGCTGTCCACGCGGCGTTTCAGCTCGCCCAGACCGCGGATGCCGCCCACGAAGTCGATCCGCTTCGAAGTGCGCAGGTCTTTGATGTCCAGAATCCGGTCCAGCACCAGATTCGACAGCACCGTGACGTCCAGCACCCCGATCGGGTCGTTGTCGTCGTAAGTGCCGGGCTTGGCCGTCAGGCTGTACCAACGGCCGTCGAGGTACATCGAGAAGTTATGCAGTCCCGAAGGGCGGTACTCTTCGGCGCCCTTGTCCTCGACGGTGAAGTTTTCGGCCAGCTTTTCGAGCAGCTGGGCGGAGGTCAGACCGTTCAGGTCCTTCACCACGCGGTTGTAGTCGATGATGCGGAGCTGGCCCGCGGGGAAGGTCACGGCAAGGAAGTAGCAGTACTCCTCACGACCCGTATGGTCGGGATTCCTGCGCTGGCACTCCTGTCCCACACGCGCCGCGGCGGCCGTGCGGTGATGGCCGTCGGCGACGTACAGCGCCGGAATATCCTTGAAAATCTCCGTAATACGGTTGTTGGTCTTCCTGTCGCGAATCACCCACAACTTATGTCCGAAGCCGTCGGCGGCCGTAAAATCGTACTCAGGAGCGTTGTTTTCCACCACGCCGGCCACGATGGCGTCGATCTCGGCGTTGTCGGGATAGGCGAAAAACACCGGTTCGATATTGGCTTTCTGGTTGCGGACGTGGATCATGCGGTCCTCCTCCTTGTCGGGGCGCGTCAGTTCGTGCTTCTTGATCGCGCCCGAAAGGTAATCCTCGTAGTTGCAGCACATCGTCAGACCATACTGCGTACGGCCGTCCATCGTCTGCGCATAGATATAATAGTACTCTTCGGGATCCTGTTCGAGCCAGCCCTTTTCGCGCCATGCGCGGAAGTTTTCGACGGCCTTGTCGTAAACCTCCTGCGAATGTTCGTCCGCAATGGGGTCGAAGTCGATTTCGGGCTTGATGATGTGCAGCAGCGAACGCTCGGTGGCTTCGGCCTTCGCCTCGGCGGAGTTCAGCACGTCGTAGGGACGCGACGCCACCTCAGAAGCGTACTGTTTCGGGGGGCGTATTCCCCGGAAAGGTTTGATTCTTACCATATGTTATGATTCATATGTTATACACTATTTGTTCACCTGAAACCGGGTATTGCCGTTCTTGAAGAAGTCCACGATCTGATTCGCGGCGGCAAGGCCGGCGTTGATGTTGGCTTCGGCGGTCTCGGCGCCCATCTTCTTCGCCGTGGCGAACACCCGCCTGCCGAATTTTTCGTTCAGCTCGGACTGGATGCCGGCGGCGATGTCGGTAATGTATTTCAAGTCTTCGCGTTCGGTCAGGGCCTTCATCACTCCCTGCTCGTCAATCACCTCCTTGCGGGCGGTATTGACCAGCGTCGCGCCCTTGGGCATCGACATCAGCAGGTCGTAGCCGATCGAGCCTTTGGTCTGCTCCGTCGCGGGGATATGCAGCGAGAGGTAGTCCGAGTTCTTATACAATTCTTCGACCGAATTCACTTTTTTCACGCCGTCGGCCTCGAAAACGGCCGAATCGGTGATAAAAGGATCGTAGGCGATCACGTTCATGCCCATCGCCTTGCCCTTGCGGCCCACCAGCCGGCCCACGTTGCCGTAAGCATGGATACCGAGGGTCTTGCCCTGAATCTCGGAACCCGTGCCGGGCGTGAAGCCGTTGCGGGCCATGAAAATCATCATGGCGAGCGCCAGTTCGGCCACGGCGTTGGAGTTCTGGCCCGGAGTGTTCATCACCACGATGCCGCGTGCGGTAGCCGCCGCGAGGTCCACGTTGTCGTAACCGGCACCGGCACGCACCACGATCTTGAGGTTCCGCGCCGCTTCGATGACTTCGGCCGTCACCTTGTCGCTGCGGATAATCAGCGCATCCACGTCGGCCACGGCCGAGAGCAGTTCCGATTTGTCGGTATATTTTTCGAGCAGGGCCAGTTCGTATCCGGCGCCTTCGACGATCTGACGGATGCCGTCTACGGCCTTCTTGGCAAAGGGCTTTTCCGTCGCAACCAATATTTTCATACCTGTATTTTCGATTAAATGAATAAAATCTATGTCCGACGCCGCACGTTTCCTCGGTGTAAAGGTAAAAAAATGCGCCATGGACGGATGTTATTTCGCGTGTTTGGCGGCGAACTCCTGCATGCACTCCACAAGCACCCTGACGCTCTCGACGGGCAGTGCGTTGTAGCACGAAGCGCGGAAACCGCCCACCAGCCGGTGGCCCTTGATACCCACGATGCCGCGGCTCTTGGCGGCCTCCATGAATTCGGGAGCCAGCTCCTCGTAACCGTCGGCCATCACGAAACAGATGTTCATCAGCGAACGGTCCTCCTTGTCCACCGTGCCGCGGAAGAGCGGGTTGCGGTCGATCTCGTCGTAGAGCAGCGCGGCCTTGGCCTGATTGCGGCGGTAGATTTCGGGAACGCCGCCGATCGACTTGAGCCACTTGAGGGTCTCCTTGAGCACGTAGATCGGGAACACGGGCGGCGTATTGAACATCGAGCCGTTCTCGACATGGGTGCGGAACGAAACCATCGTCGGCAGGTCGCGCACGATCTTGTCGAGCATATCCTCGCGGATGATGGCGAACGCAACGCCCGCCGGGGCGAGGTTCTTCTGCGCGCCGCCGTAGATCATGGCGTACTTGGTCACATCGACCGGACGCGAAAGGATGTCCGACGACATGTCGGCGATCAGGGGAACGGGCGAAACGAGGTCCTCGTGGTACTCGGTGCCGTAGATCGTATTGTTGGAGGTGATATGCACGTAATCCAGATCGGAGGGGATGGCGAAACCCTTGGGAATATAGGTGAAATTGCGGTCTTCGGACGACGCCAGCAATTCCACTTCGCCGTAACGCTTGGCCTCCTTCATGGCTTTCTTCGCCCAGACGCCGGTATTCACGTAACCTGCTTTCTTACCGAGGAAGTTGGCGGGCACCTCGTAAAAGAAGGTGCTGGCGCCGCCGCCGATATAGAAAATCTTGTAGTTCTCAGGAATGTCGAGCATCTCGCGGAAAAGCGCGTCGGCTTCGGCCATCACGTCGTCGAAATCCTTGGTGCGGTGCGAAATCGAAAGCAGCGAAAGGCCCGACCCGTTGAAATCGATAATCGCTTTGGCCGCATTTTCAAGTACTTCGTCTGCAAGGATCGACGGTCCCGCGTTGAAATTGTGCTTTTTCATAATATTCTGATGTGAATTTAGGGTTTCGGAACTCCATTCTGTTAGTTTGCTAACACAAATATAAATAAAATATTCCTGAGAATACAACACTTGTGCAAAACTTGTTCAAAGAAATTTCACCCGGCGTCCCGAACACCCGGCATTTTTGAATTGTTTTTATTACTTTTGCCGAAACTTAACATCCGCCGCAATGGTAAAATCGATGACGGGCTTCGGCAAAGGCGAAGCCGCTCTGCAAAATAAAAAGATCACGGTAGAAATCCGCTCGCTCAACTCCAAACAGCTCGACCTCGGACTGCGGCTGCCGGCCGTATACCGCCAGTCGGAATACGAAATACGCAATATCATCGCCCGCACGATCCAGCGCGGCAAGGTCGATGTCTTCGTGACCGTCGAGTCGCAGGCCGTGGAGACGCCGGCGCGTATAAATAAAGAGGTGTTCCGCGAATACCTGCACCAGATGACCGACACGCTGGCCTTCGCGGGCATCGACGCCGACTACGACGCCATCGTGCCCGTCATCATGCGTCTGCCCGAAGTGATATCGACCGAGACGGAGAGCATATCCGACGAGGAGCATGCGGCGCTGATCGCCGCGACGGAAGCCGCCGCCGCCCGGCTCGACGCATTCCGCATGCAGGAAGGCGCCATCCTGATCGCCGACCTGCTCGGCCGCGTGGACAGGATCGAAAGCTACAAGGAAGAGGTCGTGCCTTTCGAAAAGGCCCGCACGGAGACGATCAAGGCCCGGATTCTGGACAACCTCGAAAAGCTGCAGGCCGACGTGGACCGCAACAGGCTGGAGCAGGAGATGATCTTCTACCTCGAAAAGCTCGACATCACCGAAGAGAAGGTCCGCCTTGCGAACCACTGCAGATACTTCCGCGAAGTGGCCGCGGGCGAAGAGGGCGCAGGCCGCAAACTGGGCTTCATCGCGCAGGAAATGGGCCGTGAGATCAACACCATGGGGTCGAAGGCCAACGAATCGAACATCCAGATTCTGGTAGTCAAGATGAAGGATGAGCTGGAAAAGATCAAGGAACAGGTACTGAACATATTATAATGGGCAAGGTCGTAATATTCTCCGCTCCGAGCGGTTCGGGAAAAACCACCATCGTACGCGAATTGCTGAAGCGTTTTCCGCAGTTCGAATTTTCGGTTTCGGCGACCAGCCGCGCACCCCGCGGATGCGAACGGCACGGCTGCGACTACCACTTCATGACGCACGAAGAGTTCATGCAGGCCGTGGCCGAAAACCGGTTCGTGGAGTGGGAAGAGGTTTACAAAGGCACCTGCTACGGCACGCTGCGCTCGGAAGTTGAGCGCATCTGGGCCAAAGGCAACATCATCGTTTTCGACGTGGACGTGATCGGCGGCATCAATCTCAAGCGTATCTTCGGCGGCGACGCATGCTCGATATTCGTCATGCCGCCTTCGGTCGAGGAGCTGCGCCGCAGGCTCGAAGGCCGCGGCACGGACGCTCCGGAGGTGATCGACCGCCGCGTGGCGAAGGCCGAATTCGAGCTGACGAAAGCCCCCGAATTCGATCACATCGTCGTGAACGACTCGCTCGACGAAGCCATCGCCGAGACCACCCGCATCATCGACGAATTCATAACCGGCCGGTCATGAAGCGCGTAATGCTCTATTTCGGGTCGTTCAACCCCGTACACAAAGGCCATATCGCCTTGGCCGAATATGTCGTGGAGCAGGGATTGTGCGACGAAGCGGTGCTCGTCGTCTCACCCCAAAGCCCCTACAAGCGGGCCGCCGAACTGGCGCCCGAAATGGACCGCTTCGAGATGGCGGAAAGGGCCTGCGCCGCATCGCGCCTGCCGGAGCGGATCAAACCTTCGGTGGTGGAGTTTCTGCTGCCCAAACCCTCGTACACAATCGACACGCTGCGCTATCTGACCGAGAACCACGGCGCGGAGATGGAGTTTTCGATCCTGATGGGCGCCGACCAGCTCGAACGGCTCGACGGCTGGAAGGAGTACGAAAAAATACTCGAATACCCGATATACGTCTATCCCCGCCGCGGCGAGCAGGTCGGGCGTTTCGCCGGACGCATCACCGTGCTGGAGGATGCTCCGCTGCAGGATTTCTCCTCGACGGAGGTGCGCGGACGGATCGAGCGGGGCGAGGACGTCTCGCAGATGCTCGACGCGGGAGTCGCGGAGTACATCCGCCGCAAAGGGCTTTGGAGCCCGGCGGCACGCAAGGCCGCACTGACGGCGCAGATCGCCGCGGAACCCGAAAATACGGAACTGTACACCGAGCGCGGCAAACTCCATTACCGGCTCAACGAGTGGGGCGCGGCGCTCAACGACTTCAACCGCGTGCTGCAGCTGGACGACAGCCACGCCGAAGCGCGGCAGTATGCGCAGATGGTGCAGGAAATACTGGAATTCAGATACAAAGACATATACAACCCCTGACAATGACACGTTTGAAGATTGCCCTCATGGCGGGCGGCGATTCGCCCGAACGGGAAATCGCGCTTCAGAGCGCCGCGCAGATCGAATCGGCGCTGGACCACGAAAAATACGACATTACGGTCATAGACCTCCACCACCGCGACTGGCACTACACGGCCCCCGACGGCCGCCAATGGCAGGTGGACAAGAACGACTTCTCGCTGACGGTGGAGGGCGAACGCAAGGTTTTCGACTATGCGCTGATCATCATCCACGGCACGCCCGGCGAGGACGGCAGGCTGCAGGGTTATCTGGACATGATGGGCGTTCCCTATTCGTCGTGTTCGATGACCTCTTCGGTCATCACGTTCGACAAAGTCACCACCAAGCGGACCGTGGCGGGCCGCGGCATCAACCTCGCCCGTGAAATTTTCCTCTGCAAGGGCGAGACCGCGGACCCGGACGAAGTAATCGCCGAATTCGGGCTTCCGCTTTTCATCAAGCCAAACGCCAGCGGCAGTTCGTTCGGTGTGACGAAGGTCCACACGCGCGACGAGGTGCTGCCCGCCGTCGAAGCGGCTTTCGCCCAGAGCGACGAAGTGCTGATCGAAGAGTGCATCGAAGGCCGCGAAATGGGCTGCGGCATGATGGTGGCGGGAGGCAGGGAGTATCTGTTCCCGATCACGGAGATCGTCTCCAAGAAGGACTTCTTCGACTATCAGGCCAAATACACCGAAGGGTATTCGGACGAGATAACCCCGGCGCAGATCGCACCCGAAATCGCGGAGGAGCTGCACCGCATGACACGCATCGCCTACAAGGCGTGCCGCTGTTCGGGCGTGGTGCGCGTCGATTTCATCGTCACGCCCGAAGGCAAACCCTATATGATAGAGATCAACTCCATTCCCGGCATGAGTGCGGGAAGCATCGTGCCCAAGCAGGCGAAGGCCATGGGCATGACGCTGGGGGAGATGTTCGACCTCGTTATCGCCGACACCTGCCGCAAATGATCGAGATAGACGACAAAATCGTAAGCGCCGACCTGCTGCGCGAATGCTTCGCATGCGACATCGCGGCCTGCAAGGGCATCTGCTGCGTCGAAGGCAACGCCGGAGCGCCGCTCGAAGCGGAAGAGGTCGATATTCTCGAACGCGAATACGAAGCCTACAGGCCCTACATGACGCCCGAAGGCATCGAAGCCGTCGAGCGGCAGGGCTTCATGGTCGTGGACGAGGACGGGGACCTGACCACGCCGCTGGTCGACGACGCCGAGTGCGCCTATACCTACCGGGAGAACGGCATCACGCTCTGCGCCGTGGAAAAGGCGTGGCTGGAGGGGAAGACGGCGTTCCGCAAGCCGATCTCATGCCATTTATATCCGATCCGGCTCATGCGGTTTTCGAACGGCACGGTAGGGTTGAACTACCACCGATGGTCGGTGTGCGCCCCGGCGCGCGAGTGCGGACGGAAACTGGGAATCCCGGTCTACAAGGCGCTCAGGGAGCCGATCGTACGACGGTTCGGCGAGGAATTTTACAAGGCGCTGGAAGCCGCCGAGGAACTTATCAGACAACAATAGACTGCGTATGAAAAAATACTGCCTTACATGTATGGCCGCCGTAGCGGCGCTCACGGCCGCGGCCGCCGAACCGCAGGCTGCGGAGAAAACCGATTCGCTGCACATCGCAGCCCTGTCGCCCGAAGAGGCCGCAGCGGTGGATTCCATCGCCGCGCTGCGCCTGCGGCTGGCGCCCAAGCAGATCGAGTCGATTTTCGATACCAACGACGTCGTAGTCCTCGACACGCTCGACTCAGGCAACGACGCGGTGCAGGTGGTGCTCTACAGCAACAACACATGGAAATACGTCCGCAACCGCGAAGTGGCCAAGGACAGCACCATCTTCGAGAAATACTGGGATACGAAGACGCTCTTCCCCTACAAGGAGGTAGACATGTCGTCGATGCCCCAGTCGGTGGTCATCGACCTGATCGACTCGCTGACCGGCTACCACTGCCCGTATCAGGGCTCGGTGCATCCGCGCGGCAAGTACGGTCCGCGCCGTCGCCGCCAGCATCAGGGCGTCGATCTGCCGCTCAAGACGGGCGATCCGGTTTACGCCACATTCTGCGGCCGGGTGCGAATCTCGGAATACAACAAGGGCGGGTACGGCAATCTGGTCATCATCCGCCACGACAACGGGCTGGAGACCTATTACGGCCATCTTTCGGAGCGCATGGTCGAGCCGAACCAGTGGGTCGAAGCGGGACAGATCATCGGTCTGGGCGGCTCGACGGGACGCTCGACGGGTCCGCATCTGCATTTCGAGACACGCTATTACGGCCAGTCGTTCGACCCCGAACGGCTGATCGACTTCAAGAACGGCATCCTGAGCCGCGAAACGTTCCTGCTGAAGAAATCGTTCTTCAGCATCTATTCGAACGCGGGGCAGGACTTCGACGACGAGATCGCCAACGAGGAGCAGGACAAGAAGGAGGCCGCCGAAAAGGCCGCCATGAAGTATCACCGCATCAAGTCGGGCGATACGCTGGGCGCAATAGCCCGCAGATACGGCACGACGGTAAACAACATCTGCCGCATGAACAATATCAAATCGACCACGGTGCTGCGCATCGGCCGCTCGCTGCGGGTGAGGTAGGGCGGCGTACCGCATACGGGGACCCAAGCCCCGGACACGAAATAAGCCGGAGTCTCGGACTCCGGCTTATTTCGTCAAAAGACCGCGCCCCAAGGAGCCGTCTCCCGAACCGCAGGGGTGTCTACCTGTACTTTGCAGGCTTCGAAGAGAGCTCCCGCACGAAGAATCGCAGCACGGCATCCTGCTGTCCGGGCGTCAGGGTGAGCACCGTATGCTTTCCGCGCGGCGTCGGCGTGAAATAGGTGTATCCCTGATCGTCCACGCAGATGATTCCCGGTTCGGACACCCCGAACATTTCGGGACGCAGGACATACAGCACCGACATCATGTCCCATGTAGGACGGTCGTAAGGCATCTTGCGGTAGGCTTTGTAGCCCTCGACCATCGGGTGCTTTCCGGCCCACGCAAAATCGGTTTCGATGCTGGCTCCGGGATAATTCACCGTCTTGCCCAGTTCGAGCGACACGACCGCGACGGGTACGGGACAGAGCGCGAAAAGCCGCTTGGCGTTGGGGATGTCGTTCACGATATTGTATTCGGCGCGGGGCTTGTCGCCGAAGCTTCCGCCCATCACCGAACAGGACTTCACCTTGCGCTTCACCAGTTCGATGCCGTCCAGCGGCGAATACCGATCGCCCCGGCTCTCCAGCAGGCGGCCGAGATTGGTCGAGAAACCGACGGAGACGACCACGACCGAGCTGTCGGGACTCTCGGCCAGCAGGCGGCGGTAAAGGGTTACGGGATCGCCGTAGTCCCGGTCCCTGCGACTGCGGGGGAAAAGTCCCGACTCGCAGACAGCGCGCGCGTAGTCGTCGCGTTTGAGCACCACGCCGTCACGGACCCTCCCGACCGGAATTTCGGGATAGCCGTACCACGTATTCATCATATCTATATAGCGGGGCGAAAACTCGGTATCCTTGCTGCTGAGAATGCCGAGCAGGGTGATTTCACCCCGGTCCACCGCCTTGTAAAGCATATCGAGCGCCAGCGGATCGTCCACGTCGTTGCCCATGTCGGTATCGAAAATCACCCGCAGGGGTGCGGCGGGCGTCTGCTGCGCCCGGACCGCCGGCGTACAGAGGGCGGCAAGCGCCGCCAGAATCAAAAGTTTCTTCATCGTTTCAGGTTATTCAGTTGCCTCCGGAGAGAATGATACATGCCAGACCGAGAATAAAGAAGAGGAACATGACCGCCAGCAGCCAGCCCACCGAGCGGCCCGCGCCCCGGAACTCCTTCCAGACGAAAACGCCCCAGACGGCGGCGACCATCGGCGCGCCCTGTCCCAGCGCATAGGAAATGGCGGCCCCGGCCTTACCCGCCGCAATGTAGCTGAACGCCGTACCCAGACACCAGACCGCGCCGCCCAGCATCCCGACCAAATGGGTGCGGGCCGAGCCTTTGAAATAGGCGTCGTAACCGACCGGCGTACCGACGAAGGGCCGTTTCATGACGAGCGTGTTGAAGACGAAGTTGCTCAGCAGGACGCCCACCGAGAAGATGAAGATCGCCGAATAGGGCGTCAGCATGCCGGGGGTGGGGGATTCGAAGTTGTCGAGGTCCATTGCCGCGGCCACGAAGCGGTAGAAGAACGACATCAGGACGCCGGCCAGCACCGCCAGCAGAATGCCTTTGCGGTTTTGCGCCGAGGAACCCGGCTCCTTCCGGACCCGTCCCGAAGCGATTCCGTTGCAGACGATGGCGATGACGATCAGCGCCACGCCGAGGAACAGAATGACGGGGTCGCCCTTCGGCGCTCCCATGTAATTGATGACCACGCCCAGCACCAACGCCAGACCCACGCCCAGCGGAAAGGCGACGGCCAGTCCGGCCAGCGACACGGAGGCGGAAAGCAGGATGTTCGAGGCGTTGAAGATGACGCCGCCGAGCAGTACGCTGCCGAGGGCCTTGGGCGCAGCCTGCGCGAGATCTTCGAGGAAGGGACGGCCTTCGCTGCCGATGCTGCCCAGCGTAAAGCAGAGGATCAGCGAAAAAAGGAGCATGCCGACGACATAGTCCCAGTAGAAGAGTTCATAACGCCATGTCCTGCCTGCCAGTTTCTGAGTGTTGCCCCACGAGCCCCAGCACAACATCGTGACAATGCAGAGTATCACGGCGGTCGCATAATCGTTTACTACAAACATATTCGAAGTTTTAAAGGGTTGTCATTCGGTCGGCGGATCGGCCGTTATTCGCAAAACGGGCGTCGTCCACTTCGCGGCGCGTCGGAATCGAGCTTTGCGCCCCGATGCGGGTCACCGAGAGGGCGGCGGCGTGCGTTGCAAAGCGCGCAGCGTCCAAGAGCGGCAAGCCTTCCGCCAGCGCCACGGTCAGCGCCCCGTTGAAAACGTCGCCCGCCGCGGTCGTATCGACTGCCGAAACACGGCATGCGGGCACCACCGTGCAAATATCGGCATTTTTCACGAGCGCGCCGCGCGAACCGCAGGTGACGATCACGTTCTTCACCCCCTTGTTCAACAGCGTCTCCGCTGCGGCTGCCGCATCCGTCCCGTTCAGTACGGGACGTCCCGTAAGCAGGGCGCACTCCGACTCGTTGGGCGTAAGGAGGTAGACGTATTTCAGGTACTTTTCGTCGATCTGCGCCGCAGGCGCCGGATTGAGAATCACCCTCACGCCCAATTCGGCGGCGGTCTGTATCGCGTATTCCACGGTTTCGAGCGGTATTTCGAGCTGGATCAGCAGATAGCCTGCCTTCGCCAGTTCGGGCCGGACGTCGTCGATATCCTTTCTGGAAAGCCGCGCGTTCGCTCCGGGAGCCACGACGATGCAGTTTTCGGCCGAATTATCGACCGTGATGAGCGCCACGCCCGTAGGGGCCTGAGAATCGCGGACGACATGCGAAGTATCCATCTTTTCCGCGGTGTAGCGGGCCATCAGTTCATCTCCGAAAAGGTCGGTCCCGATACGCGCCACGAAAAGGGCGTCGCCGCCCAGCCGCGCGACGGCGACGGCCTGATTGGCACCTTTGCCGCCGGAAACGATCCGGAATTCGCCGCCGAGAACGGTCTCGCCGGGCGACGGAATCCGGTCGGCCCGGACGATCAGGTCGGTATTGGCGCTGCCGACAATCACAATTTTTTCCATAGGTTATAATTTCAGATTATCAATATCAGGTATTGCGCAATCGTTTGTGCAATCACATATGCAAGTATAAAGACAATAAAAGAAAATTACAAGCTTTTTTATGGTATTTTTTCATATGCCTATCATTATTTTCTTGCCGCATCCGAAAAAATGGCTACTTTTGTTCGGAACAAAAACCGGGCAACAATCCGCGCCGGTGTACTCGGACAGGCAGACAGAGCCGGAGAACAGGTTGGAAAGCAGGTCGGGAAACAGGCGGGAAGCAGGTCGGAGAGCAGGCCAGAAAACAAGCCGGTAAACAGGCCGGAGAACAGGTTGGTAAACAGGTTGGTAAACAGGTTGGAGAGCTGACCGGAAGAACCGGAAGAACCGGAAACGGGGCCGGCATCCATACGGGTTCCGGCATCCATAAAATAATATAACAGAACGCCGCATGAAAGAGACGCTGGTCACCATATCCAAACGGACCGGATTCGCCATATCGACCGTTTCGCGGGTGCTGAACGGACAGGCGGAGAAATACCGCATCAGCCGGAAAACCGTCGAGCTGATCCTCGCCGAAGCCAGACGGTGCGACTACACGCCGAGCCTTCTGGCAAAAGGACTGCGCATGAAACGCACCAATACGCTGGGCTTACTGATTCCGCAGGTGTCGAACCCCTATTTCGCCGACATCGCCAGCGCCATCATCCGGGAAGCCCGCAGCCACGGATATACGGTAATGGTGGTCGATACCATGGAGAACGAAGAAAACGAGCAGGAGGGCATCCGGACGATGCTTTCGCGCCGGGTGGACGGCATCGTGGCCGTTCCGTGCGGCCGGACGCCCGACCACCTCGAAAAGGTGAACCGCTCGGTTCCCGTCATGCTGGTGGACCGCAGTTTCGAGCGAACCTCGCTGCCGTACGTCTGCACCGACAACTACCGCGGAGGCGTGGAGGCGACCCGGATTCTGCTGCAGAGAGGACACCGCAGAATCGCCTGCATACAGGGCGTTCCCCATTCGATGCCGAACCGCCGGCGCGTGCAGGGTTATCTCGACGCGCTCCGACAAGCGGGACTGCAGGAGGAAGCCATCATAACCGGCGACGCATTCTCGCTGGAGAACGGCTACCGGCAGACCAAGCTCGCCGTGGCAGGTCCCGACCGTCCCACGGCGATATTCGCCCTGAGCAATACGATCCTGCTCGGCGCGGTCAAAGCCATCCGCGAATCGGGTTTGCGGATCCCCGAAGATATTTCCGTGGTGTCGTTCGACGACAATCCCTATCTGGATTTTCTGGTTCCGGCCATAACCCGCATCGGCCAGCCCGTCGAAGAGATCGGGAAAACAGCCGTCAGGCTGCTGCTGGAGAGCATCCGGGAGGAGGTACGCTGCCGGACGCAGCTGCAACTGCCGCCTGAAAGGATCGTCCGCGACTCGGTCGCAAACCCGCGTACCGCAAAGTAACGTCCGCTCCGGACATATCCCCGCCGCAGTCACAAGACAAGCGCCGGCATCCAAGTCCGGTCGAACGCGCACGACACGTCCTCCGCGGCGATCCTGCACACTGACATGACAGACAAAAAAGCCCGGACGTCCGGTCCGGGCTTTTTTACGAAAAATCCGATTACTTTTTATCCTGAATCGCGTCCACGGCGTCGATCACCGCACCGCGGAAACCTTTGCGTTCGAGTTCGGCGACGCCGACGATCGTCGTGCCGCCGGGCGAACAAACCGCATCCTTCATCGCGCCGGGATGCTGTCCCGTCGCCAGCTGCAATTTGCCCGTGCCGACGACCATCTGGCTGACCATGCGGTAGGCATCGGCGCGTGCGATGCCGTGTTTGACGGCGGCGTCGGCGAGCGCTTCGATGAACATCGCCACGAACGCGGGACCGCAGCCGCAGATCGTCCCGGCAAGTCCCAGCAGGGGAGTATCGACCTGCATCACCAGCCCGACGTGCGAAAACAGCCGCTCCGTCTCTTTCCACTCGGCATCGGAGAGCGAGTGGAGGCGTTCGCAGACAACGATTCCCTCGCCGACGGCGACCGGCGTGTTGGGAACCGTACTGAGATGGTGCGTTCCGGGCGCAAGTATGGTTTCGTACTTTCCGAACGTCATGCCGGCAACCACCGAAACGACGATTTTCCCGGCCAGCAGCTCCTTCACGGGAGACAAAACCGCTTCGACCTGATGGGGTTTCACGGCTACGATCACCATGTCGGCGAACTCCGCGACACGGGCGGCATCGTCGAAAGCCAGAAAGCCTTTCGGCTCCGTATTGCGCCGCAGTTTGGCCCGGTCGCGGGCGCAGGCGCCGATCTGGCAGGGCTTCAACGCCCCCGTCGCGGCAAACCCTTCGGCAAGAGCCTGCGCCATATTTCCGAATCCGATAAATCCTACCTTCATAATACGATTCATTTTTCAAATTTAGGCTTCATTCCGGCTGTCCGCCGTTTATAATCCCGCTCCTGCGCACCTCCGGGGATTTACCGCGGCCGGAACGGACGGCTTCTCCGTTTACTTCGCGTAGTCCCTCTCCCCGAAAATCAGCGACCCGACGCGCACCATGTTCGAACCGCACTCGACGGCGAAGGGGTAGTCGTGCGACATGCCCATCGACAACACGTTGAACCGCGCCCCGAAATAGGGCTGCAAAAGGTCGAAACAGCGTTTCAGCTCCGTGAAATCCCGGCGGATAACCTCCCCGTCGTCGGTATTGGTCGCAATGCCCATCACGCCGCGGACGCAGACATCGGGCATCCGGGCGAAGGGCGCCGTGCCGACATACCGCATAAGCTCCCCGATCTCCCAGCCCGACTTGGTCTCTTCGTCGGCGACATGTATCTCCAGCAAAATCTCGATCGTGCGGCCGCATTTGGCGGCCTCGCGCTGGATGGCTTCGGCCAGACGCGCGCTGTCCACCGAATGGATCAGCGAGACGAACGGCGCAATATATTTGATCTTGTTGGTCTGCAGGTGGCCGATCATGTGCCACTCGATATCTTGGGGTAGCGCCTCGTATTTTTCGCGCAGCTCCTGCGGACGGCTCTCGCCGAAGACGCGGTGTCCCGCGTCGTAGGCTTCGCGTATCGCCTCCACGGGGTGGGTCTTCGACACGGCGACCAGCGTGACGTCTTCGGGCAGCGTGCTGCGCACGAACGATAATTGACATGCTATAGACATAGTAAGCTTGATTTCGATGCGTAAAAATACGCAAAATTCGTACAAGACGGAACAAGCCCGGAAAAATTCCGGGCCTGCATGCCGTTATTTTCCCGCAGGATCAGCGCACCAGCACGATTTCCGTACAGTAAACGGTCCCGGAAAAGATGTCGAGCGACTTCGCCGCACGGTCGTAGACCTGCACCCGGCTTCCGCCGTCGCCCAAGTCGCAGAGCATGTAAATACGATCCTGAATATCGCTGTCGGGGAAGGTCACGGCCGTTACCGAGCGTACGGCGGCCGGCACTGCCGCCAGCACCTCTCCGAAGGTCATCGCCACGGGATCGTACAGCCGGAGTTCCGTCGCGCCGTCCTTCACCACGGCATAGCCGCAGCAGACGGAGTGTTTCGGTCCGGCGGCATCGGACGCGGATTCCACGATCCAGAAGGGGATCATCCCGTCGGCATAGACCGGATCGCCGAGCCGCGCTTCGGCGCCTGCCGAACGCATGCCGAACACCATCGGCGTATAGCATCCCTCGGCGTTGTTCACGGAGAGCATCACATAGCCGTCGCTGTTCATCACGAAGGGACTGCCGGTCAGCATTCCGGCGCCGATACCCTCCGGCATCCGCCACGAAGGCGGCACGACGACGCTGGTGCGGGTTTCGGTCATGCCCAGAATGATGCAGTAATTGTCTTCGCACAACAGGTAGGCGGCTTCCGAATTGGGCAGCACGCCGGTCGTCACGACACGGTCGCTGCCGGAATTTCTGAAATAGCGCATCGTCAGGTCGTAGAAGGCGGCCGACCGTTTTCCGCCGTCGAGCGAGAGTCCGAAGATGCAGTTCGAACCGGGGCGGTTCACCGGATGGATGAAGTGGCTGCCGGGGAAGCGTTCGGTGCGAACGATTTCGCCCGTTTGCATGTCGAATTCGCTGATTGCGACCTCGCCCGTATCGTCATTGCGAACCCCGTAGAGCGTATACGACGCAGGCGGCGTGCCGTCGGAAACGGAGATCCTGCCGAGCGGCATGGCTCTGCCGCGGCGGAAAAGCTTCACCTCGGCCGTACCCGCAGGATAGCCGCCGGGAGCGAGGAACGTGATGCTCGACTCGGTGCGGGAGGTCACTACGCCCCAGACGCCGTCGGCGTAGCCTTCGCTGATCGCCGCGTTGGTCAGGGGCCACGCGATGCGCAGCATGATGTCGTCGCCGGCTTCGAATCCTTTGGCCGAAACGGTCACCTCGTCGCCGGGGGCGAACGTCCGCGCCTCGGAGGGCATCACCACGTCGGTTACGAAAGGGATTCCTTCGCCGTCGTCCGAACTGCATGCGCAGAGGAAAGTTCCGAGCAGCAGCAAAAGCAGGTATTTCTTCATCGTCGTCAGTCTGTTGTCATCCTCCGGCACCGGGGGAGGGCCGGAATACGACCGGTTCGCATTCGACGCAAAGATAAGGTTTAACGCCCTTATATCCAAATAAAATCGCGCTTTTCACCCGCGCGGCGTTTTGCCGTTTAGGATTTGTTTCGTACATTTGGAATCAAAACCTTAGAAATCTATGAAAAAACTCCGCTATTGCCTTGCTGCAACGGCCGTATTCGCCTACGGCGCGACAGCGGCCTGCACCAATTTCATCGTCACCAAGGGAGCCTCGACCGACGGTTCGGCCATGGTCTCCTATGCCGCCGACTCGCACGCGCTGTACGGCGCGCTGTACCACACACCCGGCGGAAGCCACAAGGCCGGCACCATGATGCCCGTCTACGAATGGGACACGGGACGCTATCTGACCGACATTCCCCAGCTGCGCGAGACCTACTCGACGGTGGGCAACATGAACGAACATTCGCTCATCATCGGCGAGACGACATACGGCGGCCGGCCGGAACTGGCCGACTCGACCGGACTGATCGACTACGGTTCGCTGATTTACATCACGCTCCAGCGTGCGAAGACGGCCCGCGAGGCCATCGCCACGATCGCCGAGCTGGCCAACACCTACGGCTATGCGTCGAGCGGCGAATCGTTCTCGATCGTCGACCGCGACGAAGCGTGGATCATGGAGCTGATCGGCAAGGGATACAAGGCCGACGGCAAGGGCGGCAACGCCAACAAGGGCATCGTATGGGTCGCACGCCGCATTCCCGACGGATATGTTTCGGCGCACGCCAATCAGGCGCGCATCACGACCTTCCCGAAGAACGACCCCGAAAACTGCCTTTACGCGCCCGACGTCGTTTCATTCGCCCGCGAAATGGGGTATTACGACGGCCCCGATGCGGATTTCAGCTTCTGCGACGCATATGCGCCGCTCGACTTCGGCGCCCTGCGCGCCTGCGAAGCCCGCGTCTGGGCCTTCTTCCGCACGGTGGCCGACGATATGGACCGATACGCGGATTATGCGATGGGCCACAACGCCGCGAACCGCATGCCCCTGTGGGTCATGCCCCGCGAAAAAGTGTCGCCCAAAACGGTCTTCGACTGCATGCGCGACCATTACGAGGGAACCCCGATGGACATGACCGCCGACATCGGCGCGGGCGGCAGTGCATGCCCTTACCGCTGGCGTCCGATGGAGTTCGAGGTGGACGGCGTGAGCTATGTCAACGAACGCGCGACGGCTACGCAGCAGACCGGATTCTGGTTCGTGGCGCAGGCCCGGCCGTGGAATCCCGCCGACATGGGCATCCTCTGGTTCGGCGTGGACGACGCGGCGACTTCGTGCCTGACGCCGATCTACTGCTCGGCGCAGGAGGTTCCCGCATGCCTGAGCGAGCAGAACGGCTCGATGCTCGAATATTCGCCCACGGCGGCGTTCTGGCTCTTCAACCGGGTGACTAACTTCGCCTACATGCGTTACGACATGATTTCGGCCGACATCCGCAAAGTCGTGGACAAGTGGGAGAACGGCATGCTGGAAACCGTACGCGAGGTGGACGCCGAAGCGTTGTCGCTCTCGCCCAAAGCGCGCGGCAAGTTCCTCACGGCGTTCAGCACGGCGACGGCGCAGCAGTTGTTCGACCGTTGGTCTAAGCTGGACAAATACCTGCTGGTGAAATATATGGACGGCAACGTCAAGAGCGAGAAAGCCGACGTGCTGACCTTCCTCGACGGCGACGGCGGACCGGCGCACTTCGTGGACAACGGCAACGGCAGGAACATTCCCGACAAGATCCAGTTCCCCGGTTACAACGAGAAATGGAAGCGCGCCGTGGCGAAGGACAACGGAGAAATCCTCCGGGTCGTAAAATAATGCGGCAAAGCCCCTTTCGGCAAATCCCGTCCCGACGGACCGGACCGAGAGGGGAACGGTAACGGACAACAAACATTCAACCGAATTATGAAATACGATATTATCGTCGTGGGAAGCGGACCGGGCGGCTACGTCGCCGCCATACGCGCTTCGCAGCTGGGCCGCAAAGTGGCGCTCGTGGAGCGGGCCGAAGCCGGGGGCGTGTGCCTCAACTGGGGCTGCATCCCGACCAAGGCGCTGCTGAAAAGCGCGCAGGTTTACACCTACTGCAAATCGGCCGCACATTACGGGCTCGACCTCACGGGCGAAGTGAAGCCCGATCTGGAAAAAATCGTGGCCCGCTCGCGCGGCGTGGCCGAGACCATGAGCAAAGGCGTGGCCTTCCTGCTGGGCAAGAACAACATCGACCTCATACCGGGATTCGGACGGCTCACGGCCCCCGGAAAGCTCGACGTGGACGGCACGGAGTACGAAGCCGACCACATCGTTCTGGCCACGGGGGCGCGCCCGCGCGAAATGGCGTTCATGCCCATCGACGGCGAGCGCGTCATCTCGTCGCGTCAGGCCCTGACGCTTGCGAAACTGCCCGAAACGATGATCGTCGTGGGTTCGGGCGCCATCGGCAGCGAGTTCGCTTGGTTCTATGCGGCGCTGGGGGTCAAAGTCACCGTCGTGGAGTACATGCCCCGCATGATGCCGCTGGAGGACGAGGAGGTGTCGAAGACCATGGAGCGCGCATTCCGCAAACTGCGCGCTGCGGTGCTGACATCGACGACCGTAAAGTCGGTCCGCGTCAATGCGGAAGGCCGCTGCGAGGTGGAGATCGAGGGCAAGAAAGGCGCTGAAACCCTGACGGCCGACATCGTGCTTTCGGCCGTGGGCATCAAATCCAACATCGAAAATATCGGTCTCGAAGAGCTGGGCGTCGCCGTCGAGCGGGACAAGGTAGTCGTAGACCAGTTCTACCGCACCAACGTTCCGGGCGTTTACGCCATCGGCGACATCGTGGGCGGCCCCGCGCTGGCGCACGTCGCCTCGGCGGAGGGAATCTGCTGCGTGGAGGCCATATGCGGCCTCAATCCGGCTCCGGTGGACTATTCGACCATTCCGTCGTGCGTCTTCACCTCGCCCGAAGTGGCGTCGGTCGGCATGACCGAGCAGCAGGCGCAGGAACGGGGCATCGCCTACAAGACGGGGCGTTTCCCCTTCACGGCGTCGGGCAAAGCCACGGCGGCAGGCGACCGCGACGGCTTCGTGAAACTCCTCTTCGGCGAGGACGATACGCTGCTGGGCGCCCACATGGTCGGCATGAACGTAACGGAGATGATCGCCGAGCCGACGCTGGCACGGATGCTGGGCGCGACGGGCCACCGGATAGCCCGCACGATCCATGCCCACCCGACGATGAACGAGGGCGTCATGGAAGCGGCCGAAGCAGCTCTGGGCGCCGCGATCCATTTGTAAGGCCGAAACAGATCAGGCCGATAAACAAAAGAACCGCCCCTTTCCTGCCGAAAGGGGCGGTTTTCGTATCCGCGGCGGCCGGCCTATACCTTGAGCGTAACGACGAACCGCGCGCCCTGCGTATAGGCCGCATCCAAACGGATCGTACCGCCCAGCTTCTCGACGATCAGCCGGCACAGGCTCAATCCCAGTCCGAGCCCCTGCCCGAAGGGATCCTTTTTGTAAAACCGTTCGAAAATACGGTCGGCCCACTCGGCGCCGACGCCGCAGCCGGTATCGGACACCGAGAAGGTCAGCTCCCCGTTTTCGGGCTTTCCGCAATCGACCGTGATCGTGCCGTGGCCGGTGAATTTGACTGCGTTTTTCAGCAGTTCGCGGATCAGTTCCGTCATATAGCCGCGGTGCAGCGGCACGATGACTTCGGGAACCTCGAAATTCATCCGGTACTCCACGCCCTCTTTCGGCGGCAGGAGTTCCGTCTCTGCACGTATGATCCGGCAAATGTCCATCGGCATTTTGGGCAGTTCCGCAATCGTATTGTCCAACTGCGCCACTTCGAGCATATCGTTGATCAGCGTCGTGAACAAACGGGTATTGTCGCGGATGATCTGCGCGAACTCGGCGCACTCCGCCTGCGAAAGACCGCCTTCGGCGATCAGTTCCGCGAAACCGTTGATGGCGTTGAGCGGGGTGCGTATCTCGTGACTCATCGACCCCATGAAATCGCTCTTGAGACGATCGCTCTCCTGCGCCCGCTGCGATTCGATCCGCAGGTTGTGCTGCAGCCGCTTGATATGCAGCAGATTGCGCCAGAGAAAGATCAGAACGACAATGGCGATCAGCAGAATGACGCCGATAAACCACAAGGTGTTCTGACGCTTCTGAGCCAGAATCAACGCCCGGTCGCGTTCGACTTTATCCAGTCCGTAACGTACCTCCATCTCACTGATTTTCTGCGCATAGTCGCGGGCAGGAAGCGAGTCCCGCAGAGCGGTCATCGTATTATAGGCCCTACAAGCTTCCCGGTACTGTCCCATCCGTTCGCAAAGTCTCGCCCGGCGTTTATACATCCCCACCAGTAGCGGGGAGGGACCGGACGGCCGGGTGAGCATAATCAGCGAATCGTTATACGCCAAGGCGGTTTCATAGTCTTCCTGACGGGTAAAATATTCGGTGCTGATCGAATAGAATCCCTGCCGGTTGGTGAGTATGTTGTTGGGATCGGCGGCGGCCGATTGCATGAAACGGCTGTAACGCCCGTAATATTCGCGGGCCGTGCTCTTATCGAGCACCGCAGTGGTGCACATCGTATAATAGCAAACCAGATAGGACATCTCTTGGGAAATATACGGCCTGCGGCGCACGATTTCCGGGTCGCGGTAATAGGCGTCGAGCATCGCCAGATAACCGTCCGCCGTGCGCACCAGCGCCTCCTGATCCCGGAACTTGCTGTATACGGAGATCAGGCAGGTTATGAGGTTGGCATGGAAATTCCGGCGGGCCGTCGGCCGCATTTCCGGGAGCAGCGCGAGTTCGTCGTTCCAATAGGGCAGTCCCCGCTCCATCTGCATCTGGCCTTTGGCCGAAGCCAGCCGGTAAGCCGCCACGCCGCTCAGGAACAGCCGCGCGGCCTCTTGGTAGACGTCTCCCGCAGGAGCGGTACGGATGGAATCGAGGTATTCGCGGCAATACTGCTGGGATTTCTCGTGGGGAGCCGTCTGAATCCGGCGGGCCAGCCACACCATCCGGTAGTAGGTCGCAAGGCCCTCCATACTGCTGTTTTGCAGCAGGGGTTCCGCCTCGGCGAGCAGCAGATCGAGCGAATCGCGGCTTTCGCCGCCGTTGCCGATACAATACGAAGCAAGCGAACCGAGGGAGGCGCCGACAGCGAAGCCGTCGCCGGCATCGCAGGCTTCGCGGAAAAGCCGTCGGGAATAGTGCATTTCGTCTTTCGACGCATCCGTCAGATCCTTCAGATTCAACAGGAGGGCGACACGTTCGGGAGCATCCTGCTCCGTTTCGCATTCGGCCCTGAGCGAATCGATCAGCCGGTCTTTCGGAGAAAACGCAGAGCAGGAGAGGACATATCCTACGAACAGCAATGTCCACAGAAATTTTTTCATGGGGGAAAGGGATTGTAGACCAAAGGTAGAGTTTTAAATCCGAATTGCAAAATCCCCCGCCCCGGAACAAAAAAAAAGAGTCTCGTTTCCGAGACTCTCCGCAGCTTATCTGAACCACTCTTCCAGATGGTTGCGGCCGTAAAAATAATAGACCGCAAGTCCCAGCCAGCTGGTCAGCAGTACCACGATCGCGGCAATGACTTTGCCGGCGGTCGAAATGTTTTTCTTGAAGATGTCCATGACGCACCAGATTGCGCAGGCGACACCGATCAGCCAAATGATAGTTCCGATCATAATTTTAAAGTATTAGAGTTTAGTAAAACGTTTTTCGTTCGAATACGCCGGGCGGGTAGACCACGTCGCTCAGAAACAATCCCTGCGCCGGAGCGCCGCCGCTCGACCGCGAAAGGTCGCGGCTCCCGACGATCTCGCGGAAGCCGTCGGGCGTATAGCGCCCGCGTCCCACATCGACCAGCGTCCCGACCAGCGACCGGACCATGTTGCGCAGAAAACGGTCGGCGCGGATCGTGAAGCAAAGCACGCCACGCTCGTCGGCCGTCCATGCGGCGTGCATGATGCGGCAGATATTGGTCTTGTTGTTCGAATTGAGCTTGGCGAACGAGGTGAAGTCGTCGTATTCCAACAGCGAAGCCGCCGCCTCGTTCATCCGTTCCATGTCCAGCGGCACGTAATACTGCCACGTCGCATCCCGCGTAAAGGGATTCTTGCGCGGTTCGATATAGTAACGGTATTCGCGTTCGCGGGCCGCGAAACGCGCGTGCGCATCCGCTCCGACGGGCGTCATGCTCCCGACGGCGATATCGCCCGGAAGCAGGAAATTCAGTTTGTAGACGACCTGCGCCGGATCGGGCACCGGTTCCTCACAGTCGAAATGCGCCACGTAATAGGAAGCGTTGACGCCCGTATCGGTGCGGCCCGCCCCCGTCACCTCGATTTTTTCGCGCAGCAGGGTAGTGAGCGCCCGCTCCAGCGTCTGCTGCACCGACGGCATGTCGGGCTGGCGCTGCCAGCCGCAGTAGGCGGCTCCGTTGTACCGAAGTTCGAGAAAATAACGCATGGCGATCAATGAGGTTTCCGCAAAATTACAAAAAATTTTCTAACGCCGCGGCCTGATATTCAGTTTTACGGGACGGATCATGTTTTCGGGTTTCAGCACCTCGTCCAGCTCCTCGCGGCTCAGGATGCCGTGTTCGAGTACCAGCTCGTAAACGCCGCGCCCGGTTTCCAGCGCCTCCTTGGCGATTTTCGTCGAATTCTTGTACCCGATGATCGGATTGAGCGCCGTCACCACGCCGATACTGTTATGCACGTACTGCAGGCACCTCTCCTCGTTGGCCGTGATGCCCTCGACACAGCGGATGCGCAGCGTGTCGAAGCCGTTGACAAGCAGTTCGGCGGACTCGAAACAGCACTGGGCCATCACCGGCTCCATGGCGTTGAGCTCCATCTGCGCCGCTTCGTCGGCCATCGTCACGCAGAGTTCGTTGCCGATGACCTTGAAGGCGATCTGGTTCATCACTTCGGGAATCACCGGATTGACCTTGCCGGGCATGATCGACGAGCCGGGCTGGCGGGCCGGCAGGTTGAATTCGCCCAGCCCGCAGCGGGGTCCCGAAGAGAGCAGACGCAGGTCGTTGCAGATTTTGTTCATCTTCGAGGCGATGCGCTTCATGGCCGAAGAGTAGCCGACCATGCAGACCGTGTCCGAAGTGGCACCCACGAGATCCTCGGCCTGTTTCACGTCCCAACCCGTAATTTCCCGGATGGCGGCCGTACAGCGCTCGGCATAGCCCGGTTCGGCGCAGATGCCCGTACCAATGGCCGTGGCGCCCATGTTGATAGACAGAAACTCCGAAGCCGCATGGTCGAGGTTCTCGACTTCGCCCTGCAGGACGCTCGCAAAGCCGTGGAAAGTCTGGCCGAGGGTCATCGGCACGGCGTCCTGCAGCTGCGTGCGGCCCATTTTGAGTACATTGGCGAACTCTTCGCCCTTGCGGGCAAAGGAGGCGATCAGCTCCATGAGGTGTTTGCGCAGTTCGAGGTGCGTGGCATAAAGTCCGAGGTGGATCGCCGAAGGGTAGGCGTCGTTGGTAGACTGCGAGCAGTTGACATGGTCGTTGGGCGAGCAGTACTGGTATTCGCCGCGCGCGTGCCCCATGATCTCCAGCGCACGGTTGGCGATCACCTCGTTGGCGTTCATGTTGGTGGTGGTTCCCGCACCGCCCTGAATCATGTCCACGGGGAAGAATTCGTGGAATTTGCCCTCCATGATTTCACGGCAGGCCTGCGAAATGGCGTTGAAAAGCTCGTCCGAAAGCAGCCCCATGTCGTGATTGGCGACGGCGGCGCCCAGTTTCACGATCGCCAGCCCCCGGATAAAGAGGGGATACTCGCACAACCGGAACTTGCTGATCGGGAAATTCTCCAGCCCGCGCATGGTCTGCACGCCGTACAATACGTTTTCCGGCACCTCAACACACCCAAGCAGGTCGCACTCGGTGCGTGTCTTTTTCTGTTCTTTTTCCATACTCATTACAAACTATAAAGATTAAAGCCTTCTTTCATTTCGAATTAAAATCGAACAACCATTTAAAGTTAATAAATATTTCCCGAACAGAAAAATATTTTCCCGTTCTTCGTCCGTTCAGCGTCCATTGGAAAGATAAACGCGCCCGCGGCGGCGGTTGAAAAATTTGGCAGTGCGGCCGGGTTGTATTATCTTTGTACGAATTTGCACGACAATAAAGACGGAAAGCATGAAAGCAGCTATCATAGGTTACGGCAAAATGGGCCGCGAGATCGAAAAAATACTCATCGAACGCGGTCACGACGTGACGCTCGTGATCGACACCGACAACGCCGCGGACCTCAACGCCGCGAATCTCGCCGGAGTGGACGTGGCGCTGGAATTCACCATGCCCTCGACGGCCTACGCCAATATCCGCACCTGCATCGAAAACGCGACTCCCGTGGTGAGCGGCACCACGGGCTGGACCGACCGCTTGGGCGAGTTGCAGCAATTGTGCCGCGAGAAGGGCGGGGCGCTGTTTTATGCATCGAATTACTGTCTGGGCGTAAACCTGATGTTCCGTCTCAACCGTCAGCTGGCGGCGATGATCGACCGCGTCGGCGGCTATGACGCGAAGATCGAAGAGGTACACCACACCCAGAAGAAGGACGCTCCGAGCGGCACGGCCATCACGCTGGCCGAAGGCGTCATCTCGGAGCTGCACGACAAAACCGCGTGGGTGAACTACGCGCCGGGGATCGAACACG
Source organism: Alistipes sp. HGB5 (assembly GCF_000183485.2). Taxonomy (NCBI): domain Bacteria; kingdom Pseudomonadati; phylum Bacteroidota; class Bacteroidia; order Bacteroidales; family Rikenellaceae; genus Alistipes; species Alistipes sp. HGB5. Next base: position 100,343 of record NZ_AENZ01000057.1, read on the forward strand.
CGACGAACCGGATCGAAACTCCGGCGGACGCCGCCGCGGACCAGCTCGAAATCCGCTCCGTGCGCGAAGGCATGGTTCCGGGCATACACACCGTGACCTACGAATCGGCAGACGATATTCTGGAACTGAAACATACGATTAAGAACCGCCGTACGTTAGCAATGGGGGCTGTCATAGCCGCCGAGTTCTTATGCGGCAGGCAGGGCGTCTACTCGATGGACGACCTGCTGAAATAAATTTACGAATATGGGAAAAATCAAGGCATTCTTCCGCAACAAATGGGTCGGCTTCGCGCTCGCCTCGCTGCTTTACACGCTCTGGTTCGTCGTATGGACCGGCAATCTCTGGATGCTGCTGGGGCTGGCGGTGATCTTCGACCTCTACATCACGAAGTTCTTCTACCGCTACGTCTGGTGCCACAACGCGCGTATGTGCCAGCAGAGCAAGGTCTACAAGACCGTATACGAATGGGTAAACGCCATCATCTTCGCCACGGTCGTGGCTTCGCTGGTGCATATCTTCGTCTTCCAGATGTACGTCATCCCGACCTCGTCGATGGAAAAGTCGCTGCTGATCGGCGACTATCTCTATGTGAGCAAGGTGACCTACGGACCGCAGATGCCCAACACGCCGCTGTCGTTCCCGTTCGTGCATCACACGATGCCCTTCTCGCAGACCAAAAAATCGTTCTCCGAAGCCGTCAAGTGGCCGTACCACCGGCTCAAGGGGTTGCGCAAAATCAAACGCAACGACGTGGTGGTCTTCAACTTCCCGGCGGGCGACACCGTCCTTCTGGAGAATCAGAACGCCACCTATTACGACGTGCTGCGCAGCTACGAGGATTCGTTCGGCAAAGAGGAGGGACGCAAGCGTCTGGCCGAAAAATACACCATCATCAGCCGCCCCGTGGACAAACGGGAGAATTACATCAAACGCTGCGTGGCCGTTCCGGGCGACTCGCTCGAAATACGCAACGGGCAGGTGTGGGTGAACGGTGCGCCGCAGGAGGGGATTCCGGGCATCCAGTACCAGTACGCCGTACAGGTGTCGTCGCCCCTTTCGCAGTACGCCATCGAGAATCTCGGCATTACGGAGTACCGGGGCAACGGCTCGGTATACGACATGTTCCTGACCGAAGAGGCCGCCGGGAAAATCGAAGCCCTGAACAACGTGATCTCCGTCCGCCGCTACATCTTCTCCCCCAATACGGAGGTGTTCCCGCAGTGGAAGGAGCCGCACTGGAGTCAGGACAACTACGGACCGATCTGGGTGCCCAAGAAAGGCGCGACGGTGGAGCTGACCGCCGAGAACCTGCCGCTGTTCCGCCGCATCATCGAGACATACGAGGGTCACTCGCTCGAAGAGCGCGACGGCAAAATATTCATCGACGGAGCGGAGGCTGACAGCTACACGTTCGGCATGGATTATTACTGGATGATGGGCGACAACCGCCACAATTCGGCCGACTCGCGGTTCTGGGGCTTCGTTCCCGAAGACCATATCGTCGGCAAGGCTTCGTTCGTCTGGCTGTCGCTCGACGCGAACAAATCGTTCCCGGCGAACATCCGCTGGAACCGTCTGTTTACAAAGGTGCGGTAGGGTGGAACCGGAGGACAGCTATCTGACCATTGCGGCGCCCGCCGAGGCGTCGTCGAGGGAGCGAAGCAGCAAGTTCCTCGCCTATGCCTACCCCGTGCAGCAGGAGGAGCAGATACGCGAAATCCTCGACGGACTGCGCAAGAAATACTACGACGCGACGCACCATTGCTACGCATGGCGGCTGGGGCCGGGAGGCGCCGCATTCCGGGCCAACGACGACGGAGAACCGTCGGGAACGGCCGGGAAGCCGATTCTGGGACAGCTGCTTTCGAACAACCTGACGGACTGCCTGATCGTCGTGGTCCGCTACTTCGGCGGCACGAAACTGGGGGTTCCGGGGCTGATCGCCGCATACAGGGAATCGGCGGCGGAGGCGATCGCGGCGGCCCGAATCGTCGAACGCACCGTAGACCGCACGATCCGCGTCGATTTCCCCTACATCGCCATGAACGACATCATGCGCGTCATCAAGGAGCAGCAGCCTAAAATCGCATCGCAGGAGTTCGACAACCTCTGCACGATGGTGCTCACAATCCGCGAAAGCCGCGCCGGGGAGCTGACCGAAAAACTGAAAAAAGCCGGAGGAAGCATCGCCGGCGAGGACATTTGAGAATCGAAAGTTAAAAATCGAAAACCGGAAATGCGGTCCGCCGCATTCCGCGGTTTCAGCGATACGAAATGACACACGAAAAATCCATCTATATCAAAGGCGCGCGGGTCCACAACCTCAAGAACATCGAGGTCGAGATTCCGCACGACAAACTGGTCGTCGTAACGGGCCTTTCGGGTTCGGGAAAATCGACGCTGGCCTTCGACACCATCTTCGCCGAGGGACAGCGCCGCTACGTCGAGAGCCTTTCGGCCTATGCCCGGCAGTTTCTGGGCAAAATCAACAAACCCGACGTGGACATCATCACGGGCATCGCGCCGGCCATCGCCATCGAACAGAAGGTCAATACGCGCAACCCCCGTTCGACGGTGGGCACGACGACCGAGATATACGACTACCTGAAACTGCTGTTCGCCCGCATCGGACACACCTTTTCGCCCGTATCGGGACAGGAGGTGCGCTGCTACAGCGTGGACGACGTGGCGACATACGTTCAGGAACTGGGCGAGGGGAGCCGCGCCGTCATCGCCGCGCCGCTCGTGCTGGCCGAAGGGCAGGGAATCATCGAAAAACTGACGCTGCTGCTCTCGGACGGCCTGATGAGAGTCTACACCGACGGTCAGACGCGCCTGATCGAGGAGATACTCCCCTCGATCGACGAAACGACCGGAGCCGCGGATATTCAGGTCGTGATCGACCGCATGCGCATCGCGCCGGACGACGACACGCAAACCCGCATCCGCGACTCCGTGGCGCGCGCCTTCTCCTACGGCGACGGCATCTGCACCGTCATCTCGGACAAGGGCGCGGCCGAATTCTCGTCGCGCTTCGAGGCGGACGGCATCGAATTCGAACATCCGTCGGAACACCTTTTCAGCTTCAACAACCCGCTGGGGGCATGTCCCCGCTGCGAGGGATACGGCAAGGTGATCGGCATCGACGAGGATCTGGTGATTCCCGACAAGGGCAAGACCATCTACGAGGACGCCATCGCCTGCTGGCGGGGCGAGACCATGCGCAAATGGAAGGAAAAGCTGGTGGAGAACGCCTATAAGTTCGATTTCCCGATCCATACGCCGTTTCACGAGCTGACGCAGGAGCAGAAACGGCTGTTGTGGCGCGGCAACCAATATTTCCACGGTCTGGACGAGTTTTTCGCCTACATCGACTCGGAGCGGCGGAAAATCCAGTTCCGCGTGATGAAGGCGCGCTATACGGGCAAGACGACCTGTCCCGAATGCGGGGGCAGCCGCCTGCGCAAAGAGGCGCTTTATGTCCGCATCGGCGGCCGGAACATCGCCGACCTCGTGGTGATGCCGGTGGACGAGCTGATCGTATTCTTCAACGGACTGCAGCTCGACGAACACGACACGAAAACCGCGGCCCGCATCCTGATCGAAATCCGCAGCCGCCTGCAATACCTCACCGACGTGGGACTGGGCTATCTGACGCTCGACCGGCTTTCATCGACCCTGTCGGGCGGCGAGAGCCAGCGCATCAACCTCTCGACCTCGCTGGGCAGCAACCTCACCGGCTCGCTCTACATCCTCGACGAACCCTCTATCGGCCTGCATCCGCGCGACACCAACCGGCTTATCAAGGTGCTCAGACAACTGCGCGATCTGGGCAACACGGTGATCGTCGTCGAGCACGAGGAAGAGGTGATCCGCGCCGCCGACTACATCGTGGACATCGGTCCCAAGGCGGGTTACAACGGCGGCGAAGTGGTTTTCAGCGGTACGCTGGCGCAGCTTCTGAAAAACAAAAAAAGCCTGACGGCGGATTACCTGACGGGCCGCCGCGCGATCGCCCCGCCCGCCGCGGAACGCGGATGGAGCAGTTCGATCGTCATAAAAGGCGCCCGCGAGAACAACCTGCGCAATATCGACGTGCGGATTCCGCTGGGCGTGATGACCTGCATCACGGGAGTCAGCGGCAGCGGCAAATCGTCGCTGGCCAAGGGAATACTCTATCCGGCACTGCGGCGCATGCTCTTCGACACGGGCGTCAAGCCCGGCGACTTCGACGGCATCGTCGGCGACGTGCAGCTGCTCAAATCGGTCGAGATGATCGACCAGAACCCCATCGGCAAGTCGTCGCGTTCGAATCCCGTGACCTACATCAAGGCCTACGACGAAATCCGGCGGCTGTTCGCCGACCAGCCCTATGCCCAGCATACGGGGCTGGGGGCTTCGGCATTCTCGTTCAACATCGCGGGCGGACGCTGCGAAGAGTGTCAGGGCGAAGGGGTCATCAAGGTCTCGATGCAGTTCATGGCCGACGTCGAACTGGTCTGCGAAGCCTGCGGAGGCAAACGCTTCCGCGACGAGATACTCGAAGTCAAATACCGCGGCAAGTCGATCTACGACGTGCTGGAGATGACCGTGGACGACGCGATCGCGTTCTTCGGCGAAGAGAAGAAGGATTCGACCTGCAAACGGATCGTCGAGCGGCTCAAACCGTTGCAGGACGTGGGGTTGGGCTACATCAAGCTGGGCCAGTCCTCTTCGACCCTGTCGGGCGGCGAGAGCCAGCGCGTAAAGCTGGCGTCGTTCCTGACCAAGGACAGCGCGCAGGGCGGCGTGATGTTCATCTTCGACGAACCGACGACGGGACTTCATTTCCACGACATCAACAAGCTGCTGGCGGCATTCAACGCGCTGATCGAACGGGGACACACGATCGTCATCGTGGAACACAACATGGACGTCATCAAATGCGCCGACTGGGTCGTGGATCTCGGTCCCGAAGCGGGTACGGGCGGCGGAAGAGTCGTATTCGAAGGCACTCCGCGCGCATTGGAACAGTGCCCGGAGAGCTATACGGGCAAATTTCTCAGCCTGCGCACGAAATTATAATCATGGAATTCTTCACATACAGATTACCCAACGGCATCCGGGGCATCCACCGTCAGGTGAAAAGCAACGTGGCGCACTGCGCGCTGGTCGTCAATGCCGGAAGCCGCGACGAACACGCCGACCAGTACGGGCTGGCGCATTTTACGGAACACGCCTTCTTCAAGGGCACCCGGCGCCGCCGCGCATGGCAGGTGAACTGCCGGCTGGAAAACCTCGGCGGCGAACTGAACGCCTTCACGACCAAGGAGGACACGACCATCCACGCCACGACCCTGCGGGGCGACTTCCCGAAGGCCGTCGAGCTGATCGCCGACATCGCCTTCCGCTCGACGTTCCCCGACCGGGAGCTGGAGCGCGAAAAGGAGGTGATCGCCGACGAGATCAACACCTACAAGGACTCGCCCGCCGACCTGATATACGACACGTTCGAAGAGATGCTGTTCGCCGGCTCGGAGCTGGGCCACAACATTCTGGGCCGCAAGGCCGCGCTCATGCGCTACGACGGCGACGCGATCCGCGCCTTCACCGGCCGCACGCACACGACCGACCAGATGGTCTTCTCTTCGATCGGTAACTTCTCGGCCAAGACGGCCGAGACCGTCGCGGCGCGCTATTTCGCGCAGCAGGCGGCCACGACGCGCGGATTCGTCCGGGCCGCGACCGCACCCCGGCCGCCGTTCGAGAAGACCGTGGTGAAGCATACCCACCAGACACACTGCATCATCGGCGGCCGCGCGTACGGCATCGGCGAAGAGAAACGCCTGCCGCTGGCCCTCGTGACCAACATTTTGGGCGGGCCGTGCGCCAATTCGCTGCTGAACGTCGTGGTGCGCGAGAAAAACGGACTGTCGTACAACATCGAAGCCAGCTACACGCCCTACAGCGACACGGGGATCGTAGCGATCTACTTCAGTTCGGAAAACGGCAACACGGCGCAGTGCATCGACCTGATCGAAGGGGAGCTGCGCAAACTGCGCACCACGCCGCTGACGGGCCGCCAACTGTCGATGGCGAAAAAACAGTTCATCGCCCAGCTCGCCATTTCGAGCGAGAGCAACGAGGGCTACATGCTCGGCGCCGGAAAAAGTTTCCTGACGCACGACGACGTGGACACGATGGAACAAGTCTACGCCAAGGTGCGTTCGCTGACCGCCGTGCAGCTGACCGAAGTCGCCGAAGAGGTATTCTCCGGCATGTCGAGACTGATTTATAAATAAGGTTATGGAAAAAGAGATCGTATTCGTCCTGCTCGACGAATTTGCAGACTGGGAGGCGGCGTTCCTCGCCCCGGCCCTTTGTTCGGGCGTCATGCCGGGCCATCCGGGTTCGTACGCCGCAAAATACATGTCTCCCGACGGAGAGTCCGTCCGGTCGATCGGCGGATTGCGCGCAACGCCCGATTACGACGCTTCGACGCTACCGGAAAGTTGCGCCGGGCTGATTCTGGTCGGCGGCATGCAGTGGGAGTCGGCCGCCGCCCGGCGGATCGCGCCGCTCGCAGGCGAAGCGCTGAAGCGCGGGATTCTCGTCGGCGCCATCTGCAACGCGGTTTCGTTCATGGCCGCCAACGGCCTGCTGAACAGCGTACGGCATACGGGCAACACGGTCGAGATGCTGAAACAGTGGGGCGGGGCGAACTACACGGGCGAAGTGCTCTACGAGGAGCGGCAGGCCGTGCGCGACGGCAACGTCGTGACGGCAAACGGCACGGGGTATCTCGAATTCACCCGCGAATGCCTGCTCGCGCTCAAGGCCGACACGCCCGACCGGATCGAGGCATCGTACAAGTTCAACAAATACGGATTCTGCAGGCAGTAATGGACGCGCTCGAACAATATATCCGCGACCACACCTCGCCCGAAGAGGAGTTGCTGCACGAACTGGACCGCGAGACCAACCTGCGGGTCATACAGCCCCGCATGCTGTCGGGCCATATTCAGGGCCGCCTGCTGGAAATGCTCGTGCGGATGCTACGCCCGCGGCGGGTGCTCGAAATCGGGACTTTCACGGGTTACTCGGCCCTCTGCATGGCCGCAGGGCTGGAAGGGGAGGCCGAACTGCATACCGTCGAGGTTGAAGACGAACTGGAAGAGCTGGCGCAATCGTTCTTCGACCGCAGCGCGCACGGCTCCCGCATCCGGCTCCACATCGGTTCGGCGCTGGATATAGCTCCCGGACTGGGCGGTGTGTTCGACCTCGTATTCATCGACGGCGACAAGCGCGAATACCCGGACTACTACCGGATGCTGATGGGCGACGACGGCGGCTGTCCGCTGGTGCGCAGCGACTCGGTGCTGATCGCCGACAACATCCTCTGGTCGGGAAAAGTCGTGCAGCCGATCGCCCACAACGACCGCCACACGCAGGCGGTGATGGAGTTCAACCGCATGGTCCGGGAAGATCCGCGCGTCGAAAACGTAATCGTACCGCTGCGGGACGGCCTGAACCTGATTCGGATAAAATAAGCCGGAAACAACCGATTAGGATATTGTAAAATGACTTTTTCCTGCTTTCCCCGACACGGAGAAAGCGGGATTTTTTCGTACCTTTCGGAAAAATCAACGGACAAATGGAACTAAGCGAATTACAGCGACGGGTCGATGCGTGGATCAAAGAGTACGGAGTGCGCTATTTCAGCGAACTGACCAACATGGCCGTGCTCACCGAAGAAGTAGGGGAGCTGGCCCGCATCATGGCCCGCAAATACGGCGACCAGTCGTTCAAGGAGGGGGAGAAATGCAATCTCGCGGACGAGATGGCCGACGTATTATGGGTGCTGACGTGTCTGGCCAACCAGACGGGCGTGGACCTCACGGCGGCCATGGAAGCCAACTTCGCCAAAAAAACCTCGCGCGACAAAGAGCGGCACCGCAGCAATCCGAAACTCTGACGGAGCGCATTCTCACACAAGCGGAGCGGCGACTCGGATTAAACTTCCCGACAGGCCCGCTCCGCTATTGCCGTGGAACGTGCCCGGCACGGTACAGCGCGTTTGGTGCGAGCTTTCGCGCGGGGGCCAGCAACTCTTCGTCGTCGGCAATCCTTCGGGCCGAAATCACTCCACGATGTCGATGCAGATCGCACCGTATTTCCCCCGCACGCCATAGGTCTGCACGGCTTCGACGGGAAGCATGTAGAAATAGTGCATCGGCACGTCCGCCGACACCGAGAAGGCATCGGCCCGGCACATCTTCAGCCACGATTCGATCGAGGAAAAAGCACCGTTGAAAACCACGAGCGGCACCCGGTCGGGATAGATGTCCCCGATAACGACGCCCCGGCCGGCGCCGTAGCGCGCCATCGTCGCAGAGTCGGTGTATATTTCGAGCGTGCGCAGGATCAGCCCGTCGATAAACTGGAAGCTACTGCCCGGAACCCGCTCCCCGTCGAGCAGATAAACGGCGTCGGGCGGCAACGTACGCCAAAGTTCCTTGGGAACCTTGAATAGGGAGAGCTCGCCTCCGGCCCTGCGCACCGAATCGTATTCGTCGCGCAGCGTGTAGGCGGCGATATGCTTTGGGGCGCTGCGCCACTTGTGTCCGGGTTCGTCGTATACGTCGTCGGCCCACGTATATCCCGCAACGTTGCCCAGCAGGTGCGGACGCACGCCTTTTTTCCGGTTGCGCTCGGTAAAGAATTTCAGCAAACGCACTTTCTCGCGCCGGGTAGTGTCCGACAAGCGCATCCGGCGGTTTTTAGCCTTCACCTTACGCACGTTCCACAATGTCACCGCATCGTATGCCGCAGCTTCGGTCGTACGCCGCCGGTTGAGTTTATAGGCGAACGGACGCGCGGCGGCCAAGGAATCGGCCGCAAAAGCGGGGGAGGGCAGATCGGCGATCGCTTCCTGCCGCGCCTCGTCGAAGCGCAGCTGCGCTTCAGGCCTGCGGGGTTCCTGCGCCGCCGCACTCCCCATATATATACATGCCGCAACCAAAGCCGCCGTACGGATAAACATATTTTTCATTTCAAAAGCTACTAAAATTTTAGTAAAAGTAATACTAAATTTTTAGAAGTGCAAATTCCAACCGGGGTAATATGACAAAAAGCGCCCCGGCCTGAGGACCGGGGCGCTTTTGTCGGACTGGGCAGCTGCGGCTACTCCAGTTTGAGGTCTTTCTTAATGGCTTCGATCTTGGCGTCGAGTTCGGCCTGCACCCGCTCGAAATCGGCGACCGATTCGAGCGGAGCCTTTACTCCGAAGTAGAACTTGATCTTAGGCTCCGTTCCCGAAGGACGCACCGAGACGATCGAACCGTCCTCGGTGAACCACTGAAGCACATTGCTCTTATCCTGTTCGATAGGGGTCTTCGAACCGCTCTTCACGTCGGTCGTTTCGAGCGACAGGAAGTCGTTGATCTTCACCACGGGCGATCCCACGATGGTCTTGGGCGGGTTTTCCCGGAATTCGACCATCATCTTCTGAATCAGCTCGGCGCCCTCCTTGCCCTTGCGTACGACCGACACGAGGCCCTCGCGGAAGAAGCCGTACTTCACATAAAGCTCCTGCAGCCACTCGTAGAGCGTCAGGCCCATCGTATCCATGGCCCAAGCCGCCGCCTCGGCCGCCAGCGAGCAGGCCGACACGGCGTCCTTGTCGCGTACGTAATCGCCGGCCAGATAGCCGAAGCTCTCCTCGCCGCCGCCGATGTATTTGGCCTTGCCCTCGTTCTCGCGGATAATCTTGGCGATATACTTGAAGCCCGTCAGGCAGTCGTAGCACTTCACTTTGAAGTAGTCGGCCACGGCGTTCGCCATCTGCGAGGTCACGATGGTCTTCACGACATACTGGTTGCCGTCCAGCTTGCCGCGCTCGGCCCAGCGAGTCAGCTGGTAGCTCAGCAGCAGCACGAGGGTCTGATTACCGTTCAGCAGCACGTATTCGCCCTTCTTGTTGCGCAGCGCAACGCCGATGCGGTCCGAATCGGGGTCCGTGGCCAGCACCAGATCGGCGCCCTCCTTGGCCGCAAGGTCGATGGCCATCGACATGGTCTTGCGCTCTTCGGGATTCGGCGACTCGACGGTGGGGAAGTTGCCGTCGATAACGGCCTGCTCCGGCACGAGCTTCACGTTCGTGAAGCCGAACTTCTTGAGCGACTCCGGCACCAGACGCACGCCCGAACCGTGCAGCGGGGTGTAGATGATCTTCATATCGTGGTGCTTTTTGACGCTTTCGGGCGACAGCGACAGCTCATGCACCTTATTTAAATAGATTTCGTCGAACTTCTCGTCGAGGATCGTGATGTTCTGCGGGTTCTTGCCCAGCTGGATCATGTTCACGTCGGTAATCTTGGCGACCTCGGCGATGATGTTCTTGTCGTGCGGCTCGGTCACCTGCGCGCCGTCGGTCCAATAAGCCTTGTAGCCGTTGTACTCCTTGGGGTTGTGCGAAGCGGTAACGACCACGCCCGAATGGCATTTCAGCTCGCGGATGGCGAAGCTCAGTTCGGGCGTCGGACGCAGTGCGTCGAACAGAAAAACGGTGAATCCGTTCGAGGCGAAAATGTCGGCGACGCGCTCGGCGAACATACGCGAATTATTGCGGCTGTCATGGCCCACGGCGACCCGGATCTGCTCGCCCGCGAAGTTCTTGCGCAGGTAGTTGGCAAGCCCTTGTGTGGCAGCGCCTACCGTGTAGACGTTCATGCGGTTGGAACCCACGCCCATGATGCCGCGCAGGCCGCCTGTACCGAATTCGAGGTCTTTGTAAAAGCTCTCGACAAGTTCTTTCATATCGTTGTCCATCAGGTATTTAACCTGCTTCTTGGTAGCTTCGTCATAGTGGCCGTCAAGCCATGCCTGCGCCTTTTTCAGCACCGATTGTTCTAATTCGTTAGCCATAAGATTATTAGTTTTACTTATAATTTAAATGTATATTAATTTAAAAAATTTATATGCAAATATACAAATTATATTTCTATTATTCAATATCAGGGAGTTAAAATTGAGTGTCCGGAAACCGTTGTTTTTCTATATATAAAAAAAGTGAAATTGCAACATAAATTCGGAAATCTTTTTGCAAAATTATTCACAACTTTGTCACATCAAAAACAGTGCAACCCTTATCATGTTAAACAACGCGCAAACATATAGCGATATGTGGCAGAACTGCCTTGACCGAATCAAGGCCCAGACCTCCGAAGAGGAGTTCGTGAAATGGTTCCAGCCGATCGTACCGCTCGAATTCGACGGCACGAACCTTCGCCTGCGCGTTCCCAACGAGAGCTACGTCCACCAGATCGAGAAGAACTACATTCCGTTCCTGCGCCCGATCATCTCGCAGCTCTACGGCCAGCAGACCCGGTTGCACTACGCCGTGCCCCGTTCGGCCGCTCAGGCCGTACCCGTCACCGCCGACGCCGACACCACGGCCATCTCGCGTTTCAACACGCAGACCAATACCGCAAATATAAAGAATCCCTTCGTAATTCCGGGACTCAAGAAGATAATTATCGACCCGCAGCTCAATCCGGGCCTGACGTTCGCGACCTTTATCGAAGGCGAATGCAACCGGCTGGCGCGCTCGGCGGGCATGTCCGTGGCCGTGAATCCGGGCAACAACCCCTTCAACCCCTTATATATATACGGGAACTCAGGATTGGGCAAAACCCACATCGTGCAGGCCATCGGCCACGAGGTGCGGCAGCGCCATCCCGAACTGCAGGTGCTGTACGTCTCGATGAACAAGTTTCAGGCGCAGTTCCAGACGGCCTACAAGAACGGCGAAATCCCCGATTTCATCCACTTCTACCAGATGATCGACGTGCTGATCATCGACGACATTCAGGAGCTGACGGGCAAGACGGGTACGCAGAACGCGTTCTTCAACATCTTCAACCATCTCCAGCTGGCGGGCAAGCAGCTGATCCTCACTTCGGACAAGCCGCCCGTGGAGCTGAAGGACATCGAACAGCGGCTGCTGACGCGTTTCAAATGGGGACTCTCGGCCCAGCTCAATACGCCGGACCACGAAACGAAGCTCAAAATCATCCGCGTAAAGGCCCAGAAACTCGGCGCCCAGATTTCGGACGACGTGGTGGCCTATCTGGCCGACAACATCTCGGCCAACGTGCGCGAAATCGAAGGCGCGCTCTCGTCGCTGGTCGCCAACGCCTCGTTCCTCGGCCGCAAGATCACCACGTCGCTGGCAAAGGAGATACTGAAGGTATACGTGCAGCTCTACCAGAAGGAGATCACCATCGACCACATCATCAAGGTCGTATGCGAGTACCTGAACCTCGATTTCGAACGCTTCAACTCGACGGAGCGCACGCGTGAGATCGCGCAGGCGCGGCAGATCGCCATGTACCTCTCCAAGCAGCACACCAAAGCACCGCTCACGACCATCGGTTCGGCCATCGGAGGGCGCAACCACGCTACGGTGCTCCACTCGTGCAAAGCCGTGTCGAACCTCATCGAAACCGACAAGGCATTCCGCCGCCAAGTCGAAGAGATCGAAAAGAAAGTACTCGCACAATAGTGCAGCACATACCGTAACACCCAAACAGAGGGCCGTGACAGGATATGTCACGGCTTTTTTATATCTTTGCGGCATGAGAAAAGTCTATCACTTCAAAATGCTCCGGACGGCGGCCCTGATACTTATAGGCGCCCCTGCATTCGGAGCGGCCGGCTTGCTGCTCATCCGCCTGCATCCCGGCAACCTGCCCGTAAGGATCGTTGGCTATGCCGGCATACTCTTTTTCGGAGGCTGTTTCGCTGCCGGACTGCTCGTCCTCCGACGGTTGGCACGCAACAGCGAAGCGCTGACACTCACACCCGAAAAACTCACGGTCCGCCAACCGAACGGCAGAGAGTACGCGCTGAAATGGAACGAAATCCGATCCTTCCGTGAAGCAGACATCAACGGACAACCCTTTATCGCAGTCATCACCTCCGAACCGCAAAAGCCGGCCGTGCAGAGCCACAACAGGCTTCGCCTATGGCTGAGAAGGCTCGACGAACGGCTCACGGGTTCGGCGATCAACATTTCACCCTCCTCCATCCATTGCAGGCGGGACGAATTATACGCAACGCTTTGCGAATACCTCGAAAAATACGGACGATAACTCATCATGGACCAATCCAAACTCGAACGCCTGCTGCGGCTGATGAAACTGCTGACGGCAAACACCACATACGACATCGACCAACTGGCCGAGCGGCTGCAGATGTCGCGCCGGACGGTTTACCGCTACATCGACACCTTCCGCGAAGCGGGATTCGTCATCAAGAAGAGCGGCAACTGCATCCGTCTCGACAAGGAGTCGCCCCATTTCCGCGACATCTCGCAGCTAGTCCACTTCACCGAGGAGGAGGCGGTGATACTCAAAAGCGCCATCGAGAACATCGACGACACGAACATGCTCAAACAGAACCTCAAGCGCAAACTCTACTCGGTATACGACAATAAAACGCTGGCGGACACGGTCGTACGGGGCAAGAACTCTCCGAATATCCGCACGCTCATCGAGGCGATCGACGAGCATCGGCAGGTGATCCTGCACGGCTACCAGTCGGCGCACGGCGGCGAAGTCCGCGACCGCAGGGTAGAGCCGTTCGCCTTTACGACCAATTACGTGCAGGTGTGGTGCTACGATCCCGAAGCGCATGCCTGCAAGCTCTTCAAAACCTCGCGCATCGGCTCCGCCGAGCTGACCGCAGCCCCGTGGGAACACGAACCGGAGCACTGCGAAGGTTTCATCGACGCCTTCCGCATGCACGGCGGCGCACGCCGCCGCGTACGGTTGGAGCTGGGACTGCTGGCCTACAACCTGCTCTGCGAGGAGTACCCGCTGGCCGAACGCGACGTCCGGCCGCTGGGCAGGGGACGCTGGCTGCTGGACACCGAAGTGGCGGGATTCGCCGGGGTAGGCCGCTTCGTGGTAGGGCTGCTGGACGACATCCGCATCGTCGATTCGCCCGAACTTACCACATATATACACAATTATATCAGAGCGAATATTTCCTGAGCCGCGTTTTTTCGCTACATTTGCTCTTGCACGAATACTAAAATACCAACACCTATGAAAACAGGCAGTATATTGACGGGAGCATTGTGCATGGCACTTGCCGCAGGCTCCTGCTGCCGGCAGACGCCGGCGGCGGAAACGGCGGGGAAGCAGCTGACAACCGCGGAAACGATCGTATTCAAGGACTACGGAGCCGAGCCGACCGTGCTCGACATCGAAAGCTACACGCTTGCCAACGAGAATTTCCGCACCGTACTCTGGACGGGCGGCAACCTGCAGGTCACCGTCATGGCGATTCCCGTCGGCGGCGACGTCGGGCTGGAGCTGCACAACGGCATCGACCAATTCCTGCGCGTGGAGGAGGGTACGGCGCAGGTGATGATGGGCGACAGCGCGGACAAACTCGACTTCGTGAAAGAGGTCAAGGACGACTATGCAATCTTCGTCCCGGCCGGCAAATGGCACAACATCGTCAACAAGGGCGACAAACCGCTGAAGATCTATTCGATCTACGCTCCCGCGGAGCATCCCCACGGCACGATACACAAAACCCAGCAGGAGTCCATGGAAGCCGAACACGACCATTGACAGCAGAAAAAAACAGTGAAAAACGTGTGTTTTGAATAAAAAACGCACGTTTTTTATTTCGTGTCACAACCTGTCACACAAAGGCCGTTCCTTTGCAACGTGAACCTAAAAGAAAAACGATTATGGGAACAGCTTACAAAATCAGGTGCCGCCACTGCGGAGCGCAGTTCGAGCACTACATGCAGCCGGGTTACGGCGTTCTGCCGATGTGCGTGGGTTGCGGCGAATACGTCGAGACCGAAACGGCCATCCGGTGCCCCGCCTGCCTCAAGAAACTCAACACCACGCAGGAGGAGTTCAACGAGCAGATAGAGGTGACTTACATGTGGGATTAGCGCGCAAAAAGTCGGCGCGGAAATATGGAAAATCCGTGAAAAATTTCTATCTTTGAAAAAATAAACCCTTTTTTCGAAAACACATGACACAGCTTCAGGCGGGGGATATGGCCCCCGATTTCAAGTCCACGACCCAAGACGGTGAGACACTGACGCTTGCCGACCTGAAAGGACAGCGCACGATACTTTATTTCTACCCCAAGGACAATACGTCGGGCTGCACGCTCGAAGCGCAGAGCCTGCGCGACGGCAAGGCGGAACTGACGAGGAGGGGATTCCGGATCGTCGGCGTAAGCCCCGACAGCGAGAAGTCGCACCGGAATTTCTGCGCGAAGCACGACCTGAATTTCACGCTGCTGGCCGACACCGACCACAGCGTATGCGAAGCGTACGGCGTGTGGGCCGAAAAATCGATGTACGGCCGCAAGTACATGGGCGTACTGCGCACGACGTTCGTCATCGACGCCGAAGGACGCATCGAACAGGTTTTCACGAAGGTAGACACCAAGAACCACTATCAGCAGATTCTGGACGCATACAAATAGGGCGATGAAGCGGTTGGGGAGCATATTACTCGTCGCAGGCTGTCTTTCCGGCACCTTGCAGCCGTATGCTCAGGAATATCCGGCCGGCCCCCTGTACGACACTCCGGACGAGTTGTCGTTCAAGGCCCGCGCCGCCGCTCAGACACTGTTGTTCAAAGAATTGGAACCGCTCAGCCTCCAATGGCTGCGCGAAGAGGTAAACCCGCTCCTGCGCGCCCGGCGGAAGCTGCGGCAGGCAATGCAGACCCGCGCGGAGAAAGCCGCGGCCACCGCCGTGCCGATGGTTCCCAAACGCGACCTGAGCAAGGAGGTCGGCCTGTGGCGGATGAGCGTCGGCAACACCTCGGCCGACAACTGGAGTCCGTATCCCGACCGTGCGCTGGACGCCCGGACCCTGCGGTTCCCGCTGCCGCGCGACTCACGAGCCGACAAGCGGCCCGACAACCTAAAAGCCCTCGACAGAATGAGGCAGCAGAAAAGATAAAAAAAAGAAAAAATAACAGACAAAGACAATGGCAGAAAAAGTACAGGTAAATGCGGATAAGCTCAAAGTGCTCAACGCAGTGATGGAAAAAATAGAAAAAGACTTCGGCAAAGGGTCGATCATGCGTATGAACTCGCAGGAAGTCAGCGACGTACCGGTAATTCCGACGGGTTCGATCACGCTCGACATAGCCCTCGGA
Source organism: Alistipes sp. HGB5 (assembly GCF_000183485.2). NCBI lineage: Bacteria > Pseudomonadati > Bacteroidota > Bacteroidia > Bacteroidales > Rikenellaceae > Alistipes > Alistipes sp. HGB5. The sequence goes on from NZ_AENZ01000057.1 coordinate 116,533, forward strand.
GTAGGCGGATACCCCAAAGGCCGCGTCGTGGAGATCTACGGTCCCGAATCGTCGGGCAAGACGACGCTGGCCATCCACGCCATCGCCGAAGCGCAGAAGGCGGGCGGCATCGCGGCGTTCATCGACGCGGAGCATGCTTTCGACAGTTTCTACGCCCAGAAATTGGGCGTGGACGTGGACAACCTGCTGATCTCGCAGCCCGACAACGGCGAGCAGGCATTGGAGATCGCAGACTCGCTGATCCGTTCGAGCGCCATCGACATCATCGTCATCGACTCGGTGGCGGCGCTGACTCCCAAGGCCGAGATCGAAGGCGAGATGGGCGACTCGAAGATGGGCCTGCAGGCCCGCCTGATGTCGCAGGCGCTGCGCAAGCTGACGTCGAGCATCTCCAAGACCAAGACGGTCTGCATCTTCATCAACCAGCTGCGCGACAAGATCGGCGTGGTCTACGGCAACCCCGAAACCACCACGGGCGGCAACGCCCTGAAGTTCTACGCCAGCGTGCGCATTGACATCCGCCGCATGTCGGTCATCAAGGACGGCGAGGAGCAGCTCGGAACCCGCACGAAGGTCAAAGTCGTGAAAAACAAGGTGGCGCCTCCGTTCAAACGCGCGGAATTCGACATCATGTTCGGCGAGGGCATTTCGAAAATCGGCGAGATCGTCGATCTGGGCGTCGATTACGGCGTGGTCAAGAAGGCCGGATCGTGGTTCTCGTACGGCGACCGCAAGATCGGTCAGGGCCGCGACGCCGTCAAGGAACTGCTCAAAAACGACGAGGAGCTCCGCAACGAGATCGAAGGCAAGGTGCGCGAAGCCATGAAGGCGCCCAAAGAAAAATAGGTATTTATGGATTATACTGCCGAGGATGAAGTAATAATCAAGGAAAAGTGGGACGACCTGCTCCTCTCGTGTACGAAGATCTGCAAGAACGACGAGGACTGGAACTTCATCAAAAGAGCATTTTTCCTTGCCAAGGAGGCACATCAGGGGGTAAGGCGCCGCTCCGGCGAGCCATACCTCCTGCATCCTATTGCAGTAGCCAAGATCGTCATCGAGGAGATCGGGCTGGGCGTGAAATCGGTCGTTGCGGCTCTGCTGCACGACGTGGTGGAGGATACGGAGTACTCCGTGGAGGACATGGAACGCATCTTCGGTCCCAAGATAGCCTCGATGGTGGACGGGCTGACCAAAATGTCGGGAGTCTTCAACGCCGACACCTCGGAGCAGGCCGAATATTTCCGCAAGGTGCTGCTGACCCTCTCGGACGACGTGCGGGTCATCCTCATCAAGATCGCCGACCGCCTGCACAACATGCGCACGCTGGGGTCGATGCCGATGAACAAGCAGATTAAGATCACGGGCGAAACCATCTACCTCTTCGCTCCGCTGGCCTACCGGCTGGGACTCTACTCGATCAAAAGCGAGCTGGAGGACCTCTGCATGAAGTACCGCTTCCCGCAGCAATACGCCGAGATCACGCAGAAACTCAACGAAACGGAGGCGTCGCGCCGGGAGTTCATCGACAAATTCAACGCCCCGATCATCGCCGCGCTCAACCGCGACAACATCAATTACGAGATTTCGGGCCGCGTGAAGAGCATCTACTCGATCTGGAGCAAAATGCAGCGTAAGCAGATTCCGTTCGAGGAGATTTACGACCTGTTCGCCATCCGCATCGTCTTCAAACCGCTGCCGTTCCCTTCGGAGAAAACGCAGTGCTGGCAGGTTTACTCGACGATCACCGACATTTACACCCCCAAACCGGACCGCCTGCGGGACTGGATTTCGATGCCCAAGGCCAACGGTTACGAGGCGTTGCATTCGACCGTGATGGGTCCCGACGGGGTATGGGTCGAAGTGCAGATACGCACCCAGCGGATGGAGGATATCGCCGAAAGGGGATTCGCCGCCCACTGGAAATACAAACACGCCACGATTTCGCAGGACGAAGACGAGTTCGACAAATGGCTGAAGCAGATCCGCGCGGCGCTGAACAGCCCGACGGAAAACGCAGTTGACTTCTTGGATAACTTCAAGTTATCGCTGTATACCTCGGAAATAGTGGTGTTTACACCAAAAGGCGAGGCCCGAAAAATGCCGTTCGGCGCTACGGCGCTCGACTTCGCATACGACATCCACTCGAAGATCGGCAACAGCGCCATCAGCGCCAAGATCAACCACAAACTCGAACCGATCACCACGCAGATCAACAGCGGCGACCAGATCGAGATCATCACGGCCGACAATGCCCGCCCCAAGCCCGAATGGCTCGAAATAGCGACCACGGCCAAGGCCAAGCAGTCGATCAAAAGCTTCCTGAAGCGCGAACGCCAGAACAACATCGAGCGGGGTATGCAAATGCTCGACGAGAAGATGAAATCGCTGAATATCAAGCTCAGCGGCCGTGTCCTGCGCAAGATCGTCCCGATATACGAAAGCAACAACAAGGAGGAGCTGTACAGCAAGATCGGAGCCGGCATCATCGACCTGAAGGACCTCGACAAAGTCCTGAAAGTAAACTCCAAAAGCAAGATACTCAAGTTCTGGACCCTTTTCATCAACAAAAAGGAGGACGAGGAGGGCGACGACCCGGCGGCTATCAACGACGCGGGCGAAACGGCGCCGAATGCAGCGCACCCGGCCAAAGAACAGCCGGAAACGCCCCAGTTCGAGATAGCGGAATGCTGCAAACCGATTCCGGGAGACAAGGTCGTGGGTTACCGCGATCCGAAAACCGGCAACATCATCGTCCACAAAGCCACGTGCGACGAATTGAACCGTCTTGCGACCCAGTTCGGCCGGAATATCGTCAAGGAGGAGATCAAATGGTCGCAACACAAGGCGATGTCGTATTTGGTCACCATCGAACTGCGCGGCATCGACCGTATGGGAATTCTGCTGGATCTGGCGAAAGTCGTGAGCGCCGATTTCAGCATCAACATCCGCGAAGTCGGCATCCACAGCCACGACGGCATCTTCGAAGGCAGCATCAGTCTCTATGTCAAGGACGCCGAGGGCCTGCAGGACGTGATGACGAAACTGCGTAAGATAAAAGGGATCGAGAGTGTCAAACGAACTTTAAGCTGATATGGAAGACTATTCAACCGTAATATGGGTCGTGGCGATTTTTGCAGCCATGTTGTTCAACGCGACCTCGCAGGCTCGCAAAAAGGCGAAAAAACAGGCTCACGAGACCCAAAAGCACACTCAGCACGAAGCTTGGCCCTCGTGGGACACGCAATCTGCGGATGAAATGCGGCACCCGGACAGTCAGGAGACCGTATCCGGAGCGGAAACCGACCGACTGCGCCCCGCAATGCAGCAGCCCGCACCGACGCCCGGATTCGGTGAAGTCGCCCGCAAAACGGCCGATTTCAAAAGCTCCGGGCGGCACGCCGGACGCAAAAACGCTCCGGACGGACGGCATCTCCACGAAGAAATCCTGCACGAAGAACACGCAGCAGGGGACAAGCATACGACAGCGGAGGCTGTAGCGGAAATTACGGAGGATTTCGACCTGCGCAAGGCAGTTATCTACTCGGAGATACTCAAGCCCAAATTCAACGAAGAATAAGGCTTTGAAGAGCAGCCTGCCGAAAGACGGCGATTTCCGCACAGTGACAGCAGGCGGGCGTAGGAGACCCCGAAAAACAACGGGAAGTTCCGGCAACAACGAGGAGCGACAAACACGGCGAATTAAGCAGGAGGGCATAGCGCCAATGCTTTTTCGGGGCATATATGAACGCAGGGCCATGTAAACCTCCTGCCGATCGGGTTGGACCACGGTGATCTTGTCGATCCCAAGCGTCACGGCTTACGGCGCATCCTCGTGAAAGATCCTCACGGGACTAAACTAAGAAACTTTAAAAGATAAATATATGGCATCCATTTTTTCACGCATTATCGCAGGCGAAATACCTTCCTATAAGGTCGCCGAAGACGAAAACTATTACGCCTTTCTAGATATCAATCCGCTGACGAAAGGGCACACACTGGTCGTACCGAAAAAGGAAATAGACTACATTTTCGACCTCGACGATCAGACACTGGCAGGCATGATGCTGTTCGCCAAAAAAGTCGCAGGTAAAATCAAGCAGGAAATAGCGTGTTCCAGAGTCGCAGTGGTGGTTTTAGGGCTTGAAGTGCCGCATGCGCACATCCATCTGATCCCCATTAAGAGCGAAAACGACGTGGATTTTCACCGGGAAAAGCTCAAATTGACTCCGGAAGAGTTCGAAGAAATCGCAACAAAACTTTCGAAATAGGCAGCTGTTTACAATTATATAAACAACTGAAAAATAGGCGGGTAGTGGGTTATTAACACTATCCGCCTATTGTTTATTTAACATAATATATCGCCAATCAACGAAAGCTAATAATTCAGGCGATTATCCGTCGGAAATCCGTTAAAAAAATCAAAATTTTCCTAAAATAGGGTAGCGAATTTACACTTGTAAACACACAATGGAGGAAGTATTTCCATTTGTAATTACACTTGTAAATACACAAGCGTCGGTACATGTGTTAATATATCCATTTGTAAATAATAGGCAAACCGGCTCTAAATAGCGTTCCACGCATAATCGAGGAGGTGTCAAATGGTTAAACATCGGAGATTAATTCAATTATAACCAATGAATTACAAGAATTATATACAACTCTAATTGATATATGCAAATATGGCTTGTCGGGAATAGGGGAGTATTGCATACACATGGATATCATATAGCATATATTTACTAATATCCAGCTATTTAAAGTAAAATATATCAACTAATACATGATATCAACCACCGGAGGTAGATTTAACAATATTCCCTTCGTTACACTTGTAAACTTTTTCAACACTTATTAACATTTTACAAATGCAAAAATTGCTTGTTTTACAAAAAACAAATATTTATATTTGTAAAAAATTCTGCTGATGAGGGAAAAATTGCTCGATTTGATGAAAAATGAAGGATTGAAGCCAAGCCAGCTCGCCGAGCTGCTGGGAATCAATCCCGCCGGAATCTCCCATATTCTCGCCGGACGCAACAAACCGGGCTTCGATCTGCTGCAAAAGATTCTCCGGAGGTTTCCCCGGATCAACCCGGATTGGCTGCTGCTCGACTCGGATAAGATGTACCGCGACGAGCCGCCGGCCCAATCGTCAGCTCCGCAGCCGATGAGCCAGCCCGCGTCGCCCGGCGGCGACCTTTTCGGCCTTGCCTCCGGTCGGCATCCGCTTGAAGAAAAACGGCAGCCGGAAACGACGGAAAAAGCAACCGACGATCCGGCACCGCAACGACAGCTCCCGACAGCATTGTTTACCGCCAACGTCAAACGGATCGTCGTGCTGTATGACGATCAGACCTTCGAAAGTTTTACGCCGACGACAAAGCGTTAAAAAAATTCATACGGGCTGCGGGACGGAATACTCGATTCTCAGAGCGTAAAAAACCGGCTTCCGGTATATTCCAAGGTAACGGAACCGGACAAGAAATTGCGGCGAAATCGCAGACAATCCAATCCCGACCACCCACCGACAACAAATTAACAAGGCAGGTTTAAAAACCTGCCTTACTTGCACATGGCGCAAATTTGGCCGCCTTAACTTGCAACCGGCGCAAACACCAATTTTGCCGCCTTATTTATCCAACGGATTTTCTTCGGCCGCTTCGACGCCGCAATCGCAAAAATGGAATTCCGAACGCGCCTTGTCCGGGGGAAACAGGAAATAAACGCATACGGCCTCCGTGCATAACACTTCGTGCCGGTCATAGATGCGGACTTCGATCTCAACGATGTTGCGACGCTGCCGACACACGGATGCCCGCAAAACGATATGGTCGTCAGTCGTGTGAATCGGCTTGTGATAGCGGACCTCCATCTTCGAAGTAACGCCGCTCGTCTGAAACTTCCGGAATACGACCCAGCTGCTGATCTCGTCGGCCAGCGTTGCCTGAATGCCTCCGTGCAGCGTATCCACCCAGCCTTGGTATTCGGGACGAGGATGCCAGACGCTCACGATTTCATCGCCGTTTTCGTAAAATTCCATCCGCAGTCCCTGCGGACTGTTCGGATCGCAGCCGTAACAATGGTAACCGTCCATGCCGCGCCAAGGATTCGTTATCTTCTTCATAATTGCTATTCGATCTTGCGGTGAGGGCCGGATCTGTTCCGTGATCTGAGAACGGTTCCGGAATCGGCCCGGTATAACAAAGATAGCCATTTCCCCGCGAATCTCACCGTCTTCGGCAATGCAAATCCGGTTCATTTCATCCGGAATATTATTCAATCCCGACAACAAAGTCACACGGACAAATCGACACCATGGCGCAATGTTTGGTGTAATATTACCATTATGTTAAATTATCGCAAATTGGAAGTCCATTTTGTTCATAATCGAATCCATATACACTATAACATCCTGATTATTCGGCAAATTGAGCAAATAAGCAATATCCCGCAATCCGGCGACATATAACTTCACCGAATTTTTGCTATTTTTGTAACATAAATCCGGAACAAATGGCTGAAAATGACAGCTGTATAAAACGCTCGGCAATTATCCTGACGGCTTTCGGGCTGTTCTTCGTGACGTGGTATTTCAACCTCGGCGTTCGGCCATTTGCAAATTTCATATCTACTTGCAAATCAATTCACTACATATTGCATTACCTGATTGCGGGTATAATTCCGGCAGCGGCGCTTCTGTTGCTGCACCGACCCGATACCATATTATATAGGCTCGGACTGACGCACGGATTCGGCCGGGGATTGCTCTTCGGAGTGCTGAGTACGGTCCCCATGTTTGCCGGCTATGCGGTCATCGGCAGTTTCAACCGGGAAACGCCGCCGGATCACATGTTTACGTTCATAGTCGTCGCGGGATTCTTCGAGGAGCTGATTTTCAGAGGTTTCGTATTCGGAGAGCTGTTCCGGACAGCCCGTTGGGGATTTCTGCCGGCAGCGACGCTGACGGCTTTGGCATTCGGATCGCTGCATCTGTATCAGGGTGACGACCTGATTTCCGCATCGGCAGCTTTCGGCGTCACGACTGCCGGAAGCATCTTTTTCAGTTGGATCTATGTGGAATCGGAGAACAATCTGTGGAGCGTAATCTGGCCGCATACGCTGATGAACGCGCCGTGGATGCTGTTCAGCGGGAGCGGGAGCGGCGCAGTCGGCGGATTGTGGGCGAACAGCCTCCGCCTGTGCACGCTGCTGATCGCAATCGCATTAGTCGTCATATACAAGAAACGGAAGGGACTACCCTACCATATTTCAGGAAAAACACTGATAATCAACAGACAATATGTATAAAAAACTCGTTTTCATATTTATTGCAGCGCTGATGGGCGCTTGCACGCCCCGCCAGCAGGCGGACGAAAAGACATTGTATGTCTCGATCCTCCCGCTCCGCAGTCTCGTGGAGGAAATCGTGGGCGACGACTTCAAGATCGAAGTGCTGGTACCTCTCGGCGCAAGTCCCGAAACGTTCGAACCGACGCCCCGGCAGTTCATCGGGCTGAACCGGGCGGAGATGATCTTCAACGTCGGACTCATCGACTTCGAAACCACGCTGTTATCCAAGATCGAGGAGCGCGGCAAGGTCGTGAATCTCAGTCAGGGCATAGAACTGATCGCCGGCAGTTGTTCGCACGCTTGCACGCATGCGGAGCAGGAGACATCCGGCGGACACGGCACCTCCCACGCCGAAACCCACAACCATAGCCACGCTCACGGCGTCGATCCCCACGTATGGACATCGCCCCGCGCATTGCAGAAAATGGCGCAGAACGCTTATGCGGCCATTCGCCGGGCATATCCCGACTCGGTGAAGTACGAAACGAATTACAAACGACTGCAGGCCGATTTACGGGCGCTGGACGCCCGCACCGGCGAGAAGATCGCGCAGAGCGGCATCGAATACTTCATCATCTACCACCCCGCCCTCACCTATTACGCAAGGGATTACGGCATCCGGCAGGTGGCGATCGAAGCAGACGGCAAGGAACCTTCGGCCAAGCAGCTGACGCAGGTCATCCGTCAGGCCCGTGAGGACGGCGTACGGCGCATCCTCTATCAAAGTCAGTTTCCGGCATCCGCCGTGGAGATCATCGCACGCGACATCGACGCTGAATATGTCGAAGTGGACCCGCTGCGCGAAGATGCGATCGCCAATATCGACGCGATAACCGACATAATCACGCGGCGATGAATCTGGTAACGCTACGCGACGTCGGCGTCGCATACGACGGCTACGAAGCCCTGCAGCACGTCGATCTGGAGATTGCGAAAAACGACTTTCTGGGTGTCATCGGCCCGAACGGCGGCGGCAAGACGACCCTTGTGAAGGCGATTCTGGGCACGGTGCCCCATACCGGAGAGGTGCGGCTCGCACCCGAACTGTTCCGGGACAAGGAGCGGCTGATCGGCTACATGCCCCAGCTATCGGATTTCGACCGCACGTTCCCTATCTCGGTGCTCGAAGTGGTATTGTCGGGTTTGCAGGGGCACAAGGGAATTTTCAGCCGCTATACGAAAGCCGACCGCGCAAAAGCACTCGGCCTGTTGGAAACGGCGGGCGTGGCCGATACGGCCCGCAACCCTATCGGCGAAGTTTCGGGCGGCCAGATGCAGCGGGCGCTGCTGTGCAGAGCCGTCATTTCCGATCCCAAGCTGCTGATTCTGGACGAGCCGGCCAACTTCGTGGACAACAAATTCGAAAACGAACTCTACCGCACGCTGCACGAACTGAACCGCCGCATGGCGATCGTCATGGTGTCGCACGACATCGGCACCATCTCAAGCGTCGTGAAGGAGATCGTCTGCGTGAACCGCCGCGTACACCGCCACCGCTCGAACATCATCACCGAAGAGCAGCTGCGCAACTACGACTGCCCCATCCAGCTCGTGTCGCACGGGCACATTCCCCACACGGTGCTGGAGCATCATCCGGGCGACTGCTGTTGCGACCACGAATAAAAAGCGCGTTCCCCGGCGGGGAACGCGCTTAATTTATAGACCGGCCTCCATCCGCGAGCGTTTATGCGCTCTCGGCCCGATACCGGAAATCGGACAACGGCTTATTTCTTCGCCTCGTTGATCTTGCTCAGCTTCTCGAAAAGCTTGTCATAAGCCTCCACCATCTCGACGCGCAGAGCGGCGAAATGCTTGCGGACGAGCGAACGGTTGTGCGGCTCGGCGGGATTGTTGGCCTTCGTGAAGAGATCGTTGCGGACGGCAACGGCCTCCTGCATCACTTCGAAAACCTCCTTTTCCTTCGAAGGCTGGAAGCAGATCGCCATATCGCAGTCGAAAACCACCTCTTCCAGACGGTAGTCGATCTCCTTTTTCAGGTTCCTTAAATTTGCCATATCATTGTGCGTTTTAAAAATTTGCTCCGACAAAGGTACGAAAAGCTTTCGGATTATCAAACGTTTTATGCCCTACGCCGCTGAAATAATCCCCGCCGGCCCATGCAAAAAAAAAGGATTCCGCATGCGGAATCCTTTTTACCGTATTATTCGGCCTTACATCTTTTCCAACTCCCTGTAACTCTTTTTGGCGGCTTTAGCCTCCTGCCGGGCCGCCTTGCGGGCTGCTCGCTCCTGCTCCCGGACGATTTTCCTCGCTTCGCGAAGCTCCTTTTTATAATCGACATCCGATCCGGGCATTTCGACGATGATGCCCGTTATCGACTCGTCGATCACCTCGCATCCGCAGGGTTCACAGACGGGCTGCGGCGCAGGTTTGGGCCGGGGAATCATCGTGCGCTGCTCGACGACGCTGCCTTCGCCGTAATTGATCGTCAGTTCGACCCGGCGGAGCGGCGGAAGGATATTCTTTTTCATATAGTTCCAAGCCGAAGGCATCTTTTTGAGCGCCAGCTCCTTGGCGTCAGGCGACCGGCTGCCGTCGAGGATATCCAGCACGGACTGTTTGTCGGGCACCTCCGACTTGGCGACCAATGAGCGGCACATCTCCCAATCTTCGGCGACGGCATTGACCGTCACGTCGTACTTATTTGAAAAACCATACTTTCGATCGACGTAATTCTTGAAATCCTGCGCTCGGTTCCGGGCCAGCGTCTCGTTGAATTTCAGCGGACCGTCGGGCGACGAATATCCCGTGATCTCGACCGATTTGACCCTCATCAGCGTGTCTTTCATCAGGTTGCCGACGAAGTCGTCCAGATCGCCGAGCTCCCGCGAATTGCCGTCGAGCGTCGAGGAGAGTTTCGCCAGATTGATCTGATAACGGACCGAGTAGTCGGTGTCGCCGGGACGTTTGATGATGAACCTGCGGACGAGATAATCGCCGTCGGTGGTCTCCGACAGCATCACGGTATCGGCCGCAGGCACCGGCGCCGCGCTCCTGACTTGGGCCGTCGCTCCGGCAGCGGCACACAACGCAAGAGATAGAGCGAATGTTGTAAAGATTGTTTTCACGCAAATAATAGTGTTGGTTAATTCCTGCCGCACAACTCGCAAGATTCATACCACGGTTGAGCACTAAATATTTATGGCCGCAGCGGCAAGCGGAAGGGATAATAAAAAAGAGGAAGAACGATGATGTGCACCCCAAAGTTTGGACTGATTAATAATTCAGATAGCATGAGTTCGGTATTGTACCGGGCTCATGTTGTTTAATGCGGTCTTTATTCGCTTGTTATTGTAGTAATTTATGTATTCCTCCAGTTCCTTGCGGAAGTGATCGACAGACTCGAACTTCTGCAAATATAATAATTCTGATTTTAACAGTCCGAAAAAGTTTTCCATGACCGCATTATCCAAACAGTTTCCCTTACGAGACATGCTCTGACTAATACCTTTTTCACGCAGCCGATATTGATAGCGTTTCATCTGGTACTGCCAACCCTGATCCGAGTGAAGTATAAGTTCCGGAGTATCGGGCAGATCCTTTATGGCATCTTCAAGCATTTTCATTGTTTGGTAAAAGGTCGGATGTTCAGCTATATTATAACTTATTATTTCCCTGTTATATAAGTCCATAATAGGCGACAGATAAAGCTTCTTGCCGAACAGAGAAAATTCAGTAAGGTCTGTAACCCACTTTTGATTAGGACGTTCCGCCATAAAATTACGTTTCAGCAAGTCGGGCACCACGGCACCAACCTCTCCTTTGTATGAACGATATTTTTTTAGGCGCACCTGGCATTTAACTCCACATTCGTTCATTAACCTAAGTACCGTTTTATGGTTTATAGAATATCCGCGATTGTGCATCTCTACTGTGATACGGCGGTAACCATAACGTCCCTTATGATCGTGGTATATACTTACAATCTCGTTTTTCTCTTGTTTGTATTTATCGGGGAACTTTAACTGCTTCAGATGATAACAATAGCGTGGGAAGGGTATGTTCCGGTCTTAGTTCTTCGATGGCTTTTGCCCGCTCCCGTTCTCGCGGACGATGCGTTCCTCGACTAAGACCCTCAATTTTTTTAAGTAAGCAACCTCGGCGCGAAGACGTTGGTTTTCGACTCGCAAGTCATTTTCTTCCTGTGGTTGTAGTTCCTGTTTATTAGGCTTGGTTCTCATCTTACCCCGATTATCACGGTAAAGACCGGATTCACCTTCTTCATAATAGATACGCTCCCATTTGCTCAGCGTACTCTCATTGTAAATACCGAACTTTGCCGTTGTTTCCGTTAAAGATAAGTGATTCTCGTGCATGTGCCTGATAGCTGACAACTTAAAATCGCCGCTGTAAGTATATTGCCGTATACGAAGACCTGCTTCGCCGAACTCTTTATAACGCGCAATCCAACGCGACAAAGGCGTATAGCTTATTCCAAAATGCTTGGAGGCGGACGATACGGAATGTTGGCCATTGACAACAGACAAAACTGCCGCTAATTTCTCCTCATAACTGTACTTCATAAAACACCCCAAAAGTTATGTCCAACTTTTGGGGTGCAGTTCATGATGATCTTCCCCTTTTCACAGACCGCATCAGCGCTGCGCTTTCATATAATGCTGTTCCAGCAGTTTATAAAGCGATGACTGCGGATAAAGAATCTTTCCACCAAGAGTAGTATAAGGGATTTGGCGGTTGTCCCGGTAATTCTGCAAGGAGCGTTTCGAGATGCTGAAGATGCTGCAAATCTCCTCACTGGTCAGGTACAGTTCATTTCCGATGGTCGGGCGGTGCGTGTCGATCAGAATATCGACGGCACGGATGGCTTTGACGATGTCGCGGCGCAGTTCCTTGAACGCGGCGCTGTCGCGGGTAATGATCTCTTCGGTCATGCTACAGGCTTTTTATCAGGTTCTTTTCCAGAAGTTGCCGGATGTCGTCGTCCCGGAACAATACTTTATTCCCCAAGGCCGTATAGGGGATGATGCCGGCGGAGCGATAGTATTGCAAGGCTCGCTTGGTGATGCTCAAGGCCTTGCAGACCTCCTCGGCCGTAAGCCACCGGACAGTTGTCGGTTGGGCGGAGAGGGAATGGAGCGCAGACACTCGCTCCAGAAGACGTTGAAGGTGCGCCTGCATCTCTTTATAGGCGCTCGTTTCCATAAGGACGCAATCCATAATGCTGAGGGTTTAGGTGATTTCTGCGTTAAGGATGTGCAAGATAATCCAAGCCTTCAGAAAACGATCCCCATGTCCGCTCCAGACCGATCCAGTCCGCTCAAAGGAAAAAATGATCGGCGGTGACGCTGATGTACGCCATAAATCGGAAAATAGAGAGATAAAAATTCTATTTGCTTTTTTATCAGATATTCACTATATTTGTATAGAGTTGTTTGACAGGATGAACCTCGATGTAAGTTTATTCAAGACTTGCGTTTCTAAATCATTACCTCATAAAAAAACAACGCCGTAACTTATTAGGTTACAGCATTGTTTTGTAAATCCTCGGAAACCCGGCGAGATTCGGGATTTATATTTTGACGCTGCGCCGGCGCGGCCGCAAAAAGAGACATTTCGCACGGAAGGGAAAATCTCACACGGAGCGGCGCAGCACGATTTCAGGAGCCATGCGGCAGGCTGGTCGCGAAACCGGTCGAACCGGAATAAACGACGCCAGCCTATATCCCGGTTATCTTCTTGATTTCGTTAAGCTTGTTGAGCGCTTCGATCGGGGTCAGGGAGTTGATGTCGAGTCCCTTGATCTGGTCGCGGATCTGCACCAGCACAGGGTCGTCGAGCTGGAACATCGACAGCTGCATGTTCTGCGGCGCTCCGTTTTCGGCGGCTTCCTTGACCGAAGGCGAAGGTTTCTTCCCGCGGTTCTTGATGCTCCGGCTGGGCACGATTTCGTTGTTGCCGTAGACCAGTTCGAGGTTGCGCAGGATTTCGTCGGCGCGCGACACCACCGACACCGGCATGCCGGCCATGCGGGCGACGTGGATACCGAACGAATGTTCCGTGCCGCCCCTTTCGAGCTTGCGCAGAAAGACGATCTGGTTGCCCATCTCCTTGACGCTCACATGGTAGTTCTTTACGCGCGGACACATCTGCTCCATCTCGTTCAATTCGTGGTAGTGCGTGGCGAAAAGCGTCTTGGCATGCGCCGACGGATGGTTGTGCAGGTACTCGACCATGGCCCATGCGATCGAAATGCCGTCGTAGGTGCTCGTGCCGCGGCCGATCTCGTCCAGCAGGACGATGCTGCGGTCCGATATGTTATTGAGGATGCTGGCCGATTCGAGCATCTCGACCATGAAGGTCGATTCGCCCTGCGAAATGTTGTCCGAGGCTCCGACGCGGGTGAAGATCTTGTCCACGACGCCGATATGGGCCGACTTGGCGGGTACGAACGACCCCATCTGCGCCATGAGGATAATCAGCGCCGTCTGCCGCAGCAGGGCCGACTTACCCGACATGTTGGGACCCGTGATCATCATGATCTGCTGCTCCTTGTCGTCGAGCATCACGTCATTGGGAACATACTCCTCGCCCACGGGCAGCAGGGTCTCGATCACCGGATGGCGTCCCTGACGGATGTCGATGAGCTTGCCGTCGTCCAGCACCGGACGCACGTAGCGGCGTTCGCAGGCCAGACGCGCGAACGACTGCAGGCAGTCGATGCGGGCCACGACGGCCGCATCGCGCAGCAGGGAGGACAGCGAGCGGCTTATGTGGGCGATGATGTCGGCATAGATGCGCTGTTCGATGACGAGCATCTTCTCCTCGGCGCCGAGGATCTTCTCTTCGTACTCCTTCAGCTCCTCGGTGATATAGCGTTCGGCGTTGGCCAGCGTCTGCTTGCGGATCCACGTCTCCGGCACCTTCTCCTTATGGGCGTTGCGCACCTCGATATAGTAGCCGAAGACGTTGTTGTAGCTGATTTTCAGCGAAGGAATGCCCGTCGCCTCGCTCTCGCGCTGCTGGATGCGGGCCAGATAGTCCTTGCCGTGGAGGGCGATGCGGCGCAGATCGTCCAGTTCGGGGTCCACGCCGTCGGCGATCACGCCGCCCTTCTGAATCTGGTTGTTGAGCGGATCGGGATAGATCTCGCGGGCGATGCGGTCGCGCACCCCTTCCAGCAGGTCGATCTGTCCGGCCAGTGCGTGCAGCTGCGCGTCGTCGGTCGATTCGAGCGCGGCCTTGAGCAGCTCGACGGCGAAAAGCGAGTTTTTCAGCTGCACCAGCTCGCGGGGCGTGACGCGCGCCGCGGCGATGCGCGAAGCGATACGCTCCATATCCCCCACCAGCGCCACCTGTTCGCGCACGACGTCGGCCAGATCGGCGTCCCGGACGAATTTCTCGACCACGTCCAGCCGCTCCCCGATCTTCACGGGGTCCTTGATCGGCATGGCGATCCACCGTTTCAGCAGACGGCCGCCCATCGGCGTCAGCGTACGGTCGATGACGTCGGCGAAACTGCACTTCTCGCGGGCGCCGTTCGACGAGAAGAGTTCGAGGTTGCGGATCGTGAACTTATCGACCCAGACGTAATCCTCCTGATCGATACGCGATATGGAGGTGATGTGCGCGATGTCACGGTGCTCGGTGAATTCGAGGTAGTAGAGAATCGCCCCGGCGGCCGAGAGACCGCTGGTGAAGTGATCGACGCCGAATCCCTTGAGCGAGCGGGTGCCGAACTGCTTGCAGAGCTTTTCGCGGTTCACCTCCTCGGAGAAAACCCATTCGTCGAGGCGGTAAGTATAGAGTTTTGACCCGAAAGCGTCGGAAAAACGGTCTTCGTAGCCGCGCTGGTAGATGACCTCCTTGGGCGCGAGGTTGGAGATGAGTTTGTCGATGTAACTCTCCGAACCTTCGGCCACGTAGAACTCGCCCGTCGAGATGTCGAGGAACGCCACGCCCGTGGTCTGACGGCCGAAATAGACCGACGCCAGAAAGGCGTTCTCCTTGTTGGCCAGAATATTGTCGCCCAGCACCACGCCCGGCGTCACCAGCTCAATAACGCCGCGCTTGACCAGTCCTCTGACCTGCTTGGGATCCTCCAGCTGTTCGCAGATGGCGACACGTTCGCCCGCCCGCACCAGTTTGGGCAGGTAGGTGTCGATGGCGTGGTAGGGAAATCCGGCCAGCTCGACATAGGTGGCCGAGCCGTTGGCGCGCCGTGTGAGCGTGATGCCCAGAATGCCGCTGGCCTTGATCGCGTCCTCGCCGAACGTCTCGTAAAAGTCGCCGACCCGGAAAAGCAGGATAGCGTCGGGATGCACCGCCTTGATGGAGTAATATTGCTTCATCAGGGGGGTCTCGACATATTTTTTTTCTATTTTCTTCTCTGCGTTCACAATAAAAAATTGTATGTTATTTTCACACAAAGATAACGGAATTTAGCGGTCCTACCAAGCCTAAACGGGAAATTATTTTCGGTTTATCTGCTACGAAGGCGCACCGTATATTACAGAATTTCATTATCTTCGAATACTTTGCGGTAAAATCCTGCCTTCCACTCGACTGGGCGCGGATAGGCCCTCGACGACGACGGCATGCGCCAGAGCCGCATGCTGCGCCCGGCATATTCGAAGGCTACGCTTTCGCCCACCGCAGGTTCGCCGCAGCCCGTAATGGCGCGCAGCGTATCGGTCGCCTTCTGCCCCGTCGTAACGAGGGTGCGGCAGTGGGGAATGCGCGCCAGCAAAGCCGCCAGATCGACCTCGCGCACCACTTGAAGAAAATTGTCCGACGCATTGTCTTTCAGTCGGATGACTTCGACCGCCGTATCGTACAGCGCAATCCCCCGCTCGCGGCAGAACGCCTCGATGCGCTCCTTGTCGAACTTCCGCCCGCCGGGCATCAGGAAGTGCGACTTGTCCCCCGCGGCGAGGTAGCCCACGATGCGCCACATGTCGTTCTGCAGGTTGGGATAGAAGAAGTCCATCGACCAGCGGATGCGCTTGGGCGGGAAACTGCCCAGCATCAGAATGCGGGCGTTGGCGGGAAGAAACGGTTCGAGCGGATGGAGTTCGCTATTCATAGAATTTTTCATCGAAATTTACAAGATATAATTTATCCGTGGCGCGCGTCAGGGCCGTATAGAGCCAGCGCAGCATGTCGCGCGTCATCGGCTCGTCGCCGAACAGGCAGCGGTCGACGAAGACCGCCCGCCACTGTCCGCCCTGCGCCTTGTGGCAGGTCACGGCGTAGGAAAACTTCACCTGAAGGGCGTTGAAGTGCGGATTCTCACGTATCTCCTTGAAGCGTTTGAGCTTGCTTTTGACGTCGAGGTAATCCTTCTCGACCTCGTAGAAAAGGCGTGTCGATTCCTCGCGCGTGAGCGACGGGGATTCCGAAGCGATGGTGTCGAGCAGGATCTTGCACTCCAGCTCGGCATCCTCGTAATCGGGGAATTCGAGCACGACGTCCGCAAAGCGGAAGCCGTAGAAATCCTCGTAGCGCCGCAGCCGCTTGAGCCGCGCGATGTCGCCGTTGGCGATGAAGTGCATGGGGCAATCCTTGTTCCGCTCCGTAAAATAGTAGTTGTTCTTCACCACCATCAGCATGTCGTTGCTTTCGATCTCCTCCTCGGCGAACGTCACGTTGCGGCGGATACCTTCGTTATAACGGTTGGCGCGCTTGTTCGAGCGGGTGATGACGATGGTTTCGTCGCGGCCGTACTTGGCGTAGCAATCCTGCAGCTTGTCGAGAAACTCCCCGCCTTCGACCGCCTCGATGTCGGGATAGTCCGTTTCGAAGTGCGGAATCTCGTAGATGCCGTTTTCGAGCATGCAGCGCACCAGCGTGGCGTTGAACAGAATGCCCGACTCGGCCTCCTGACGCACGACTTCGTCCATCGTACCGTACTCCACGTCGCCGAAGCGGGCCAGCGCCGACGGGTCGAGCGCCGGGCTGCAATCGGCCCCCACGGGCGGCAGCTGGGCGCTGTCGCCGACCAGAATCAGACGGCACGCGCGGCCGCTGCGGACATACTGCACGAGGTCCTCCAGCAGTGATCCGGAACCGAACAGCGCCCCGTCGCCCGAACCGTCCGACAGCATCGAAGCCTCGTCCACGATGAAAACGGCCCCCTTTTCGGTGTTGATGTTGAGCGAATATTTCGATTCATAATCGGCGTTGGTCCGCTGACGGTAAATCCGCTTGTGGATGGTAAGTGCCTTTTCCTGAGCGTATTGGGCCAGCACCTTGGCGGCCCGGCCCGTCGGAGCCAGCAGAACGGGTTTGATATTCAAATCCTTAAGCGCACCGACCAGCGCCGCGATCAGAGTCGTTTTGCCCGTACCCGCATACCCGTTCAGCACAAAAATCCGGGAAAAATCGTCGTCTGCGAGATATTCGGACAACTTTTCTATAATTTTTTTTTGCCCAGAAGTTGTTTCAAAACAAATTTTAGCGTAAATTTGGGTCGCAATACGTGTGCTAAACATGCGTCGGTTTTATTTTGTGCAAAATTACAAACAAATATTAGATTAGCTTAAAAAATGAAAAAAATCGCTCAAATCATTCTTGCTGTAGTTATCGTGGCGCTGGTCTACGTTATCTACGACCAGATTTCTACCCCGATCCGTTTCGAGCAGGAGATGAAGGCCAAGAAAGCCCAAGTCATCGACCGCATCAAGGACATCCGTACTGCACAGCGCGCGTTCAAGTCGAAGTACCAGCGCTTTACGGGCAGCTTCGATACACTCGCATCGTTTATCCTGAACGACTCTCTGGAGCTTGAGCGTAAGATTGTCGACGAGGACGACTCGGTGGCCATGGCCATGCTGAAGAAGATGAACAAAAAGAACGTCGAGAAATTCACGGTCGCCGTTATCGACACCATCTTCTCGCCCAAACGCCTTTCGCGTCAGGATGTAGAGGACCTGCGGTATATCCCCACCACCGACAAGCAGGCTCAGTTCATCATGGAGGCCGGCTCTGCCGTCGCATCGAACGTAACGGTGCCTATCGTGGAGTGCCGCGCGCCGTACAAACTCTTCCTCGACACGGTGGCTTACCGTCAGGAGATCATCAACCTGATCGACGACGAGGAGAACAACTTCAACCGCTATGCCGGTGTCAAGTTCGGTTCAATGGAGGCAGCCAACAATGAAGCAGGCAACTGGGAGTAACACTCCGCAATCCATAAACAAGGTGTCCATTCAGCTAACGTTGGATGGACACTCTTTTTCGGCGCCTGCGCTGTCCGGAGAGTTTCCGGGCGACGGCCCCGTGGAGGTCGAACTGCTGACGCCCCGGACGATGCTCGTGCCGGAGGAGCTTTTCGACAAAGAGCACGCCGGAGAAGTGCTGGCCGCCGCCGGCATGGCCGCACTGCCCGGAGAGCGCGCCGTATGGAGCGCGCCGCAGCAGAATGCCGTCGCCGTAATGGCTGCGGCGGAAGATGCGCTGGCCGCGGTGCGCGAACGTCTCGGCGACCGCGCGCATTACACTACCCCGCTGCTCTGCGCACCGCAGGCAAGCGTTCCGACCGTATGGATGTACTATGCCGCAGGAGTGTTATATATTAAGGTATACGACGGCAAACTGCGTTTTGCGGAGGTCGTACCCGCACCGGACGAGAGCGACCTGCTGTATTTCTTCGAACGGCTCGGAAGCGAATTCAAGCTCAGAGATTATACGCTCCGCATCGGGAGCGGCGACGGCCGGGCGTTGAAACGGAAGCTCGGCGGATATTTCAGACAGATCGTATGCGAATAGTCAGCGGAAAATACAAGGGCCGGGCCATCAACCCGCCCCGCAACCTGCGGGCGCGCCCGACGACCGATTTCGCCAAGGAGAACCTCTTCAACGTCCTCGGCAATCTGGTGGATTTCGAGGAGTGCGACGTGCTGGACCTCTTCGCGGGAACCGGCTCGATCAGCTATGAGTTCGCATCGCGCGGGGCGCGGAGCGTAACCTCGGTGGAAATCAATCCGGTACACTACAACTTCATCCGGCAGACGGCGGCGCAGCTGGGCATCGGGAACCTCTATGCGGTCAAAGCCAACGTCTTCCTCTACCTCAAAAGCTGTCCGAAACAGTTCGACGTGATTTTCTCGGACGCTCCCTACGATCTGGAAGGCAGCGAGCAAGTCGTAAGGCTGGTGCTCGAAAACGACCTGCTGCGTCCCGAAGGCGTGCTGATTTTCGAACATTCGAAGAAGATGGACTTCTCCGCATATCCGGAATTCTGGCAGCAAAGGAGCTACGGAAGCGTGCAGTTCTCGTTCTTCCGGAGACAGTGATAATCGTCGGGAAAGGGCCCCGGCGCCAGCCCCGGCGGCCGACACGTCCCAACATACTTGCAGACAAGCGATTTCATACGCCCCGCCGGCGGGACAACGGAAAAATCGGCAACATCCCCGCATACGGGAGCTGCCCGCAAAAATCCGCCCTATCTTCCGCCCGGCACCCCTGCATACGAAAAAACCTGCAACTTGGAGTTGCAGGTTTTTCATTTGCCGACCCCGGTCGGCTGGCGGTGCGTAGGGGACTCGAACCCCTGACCCCGTGCGTGACAGGCACGTATTCTAACCAGCTGAACTAACGCACCATGGTTATGTATGAGCCGGATTTTATTCGCTCTTTCGGCTCCCGGAGCGGTGCGGTGCGTAGGGGACTCGAACCCCTGACCCCGTGCGTGACAGGCACGTATTCTAACCAGCTGAACTAACGCACCATTCCGGTTATTGCGAGTGCAAAGATAGTGTAATTTTTTTAATCGGCAAATGCTTTCGGGGATTTTTCGAAAAAAGAAAACCGCACAGATTCATAACTCGCTGTCTGTCAGAAGTGATTATTGCATGAAAAAGTTTGCTTTTTTGCCTGCGCAGGGAATAGAACGGCCGCAGGGAGGCCGCGGCGGCGGAACCGCCCTGCCCCCGCAGGTTCCGGTCTCGGCGCCGCCGGACGGGAAATAAGTATTTTTGCTGTAGGCGGCCCGCCCTATTTCCGCTATTTTTGCAACATATCGGATTTCACACGGATTATGAAAAAGACGACACTCGCCGACAACCTGCCCGAATGTTCCGCCGCAGCCGCGGGCTTCGGGGATTTCTTCTCCGGCCTGCTGGAGACGACCGCCGCAAAAACGATAGACGACGCCCTCGGACAGCAGATTCGGGCGTATGTCCTCGGCTGGCTGCAAACGCATCCCCTGACCGCGTTCGACGACTATTCCGACACGGCATACCGGCGCACCTACCTCGGACGCTGCCCCGCCACCGGCTGGGAGGCGATCGTGATGAGCTGGAAAAACGGCAACCGGACCAGCATCCATGCGCATCCCCAATTCGCGGGCTATCACATTGCCGACGGCACCTTCCGGCTCGAAATATTCGAACCTGCGGCCGGAGGTGCGGCGCGGCTGACGGAGAGCGCCGTCGTGGAGGGGCCTTGCGCATTCTTCGCCGTAGGGGCGCCGGGGCGTTTCGACAACCACATACACCGCATCACCTGCCTGAGCGACACGGGCCACAGCCTGCACGTCTACTCCGACGACGCCCTGCGGGGCGAGGTCTACCGGGAGGAATAGCGCCCCGCCGCAAAAATCCCCCGCCCCGCTGAAACATCGGCGGGCGGCACGACGTATTATATAACAACGAAGAACATGCGACGATGAAATACGATTTCGACGAAATAGTCCCGCGCCGCGGGACGCACTCGGTCAAATGGGAGCTGGACAGCGATCCCGACATACTGCCCATGTGGGTGGCCGACATGGATTTCCGTACGGCGCCGCCCGTCGTCGAAGCGCTGCGGCGGCGGGTCGAGCACGGCATATTCGGCTATGCGCAGGCGCCGCAGGCCTATTACGATGCGGTCGTGAAGTGGTTCGAACGGCGTCACGGCTGGCACACGGAGCCGGAGTGGATACTCCATACGACGGGTGTGATTCCGGCGCTTTCGGCCATTCTGAAAGCCTTGACGCAACCGGGCGACAAGATTCTGGTTCAGACGCCCGTCTACAACCACTTCTTCATCTCGATCCGCAACAGCGGATGCCGGACGGCAGAAAACGACCTGACCTACCGCGGCGGCGCCTATACGATCGACTTCGCCGATCTGGAGCGCAAGGCAGCCGATCCTGAGGTCAAAGCGATGCTGCTGTGCAACCCGCACAATCCGGCCGGGCGTGTCTGGTCGCCGGAGGAGCTGCGCAGGATCGGCGAAATCTGTCTGCGCAACGGCGTCTTCGTCGTGGCCGACGAAATTCACTGCGAGCTGGTCATGCCGGGATTCCGCTACACGCCGTTCGCATCGCTCGGCGAAGAGTTCCTGCACAATTCGGTCACCTGCTGCTCGCCCAGCAAGGCGTTCAACCTCGCCGGACTGCAGGTCGCCAATATCATCGCAGCCGGCGAAACGGTGCGCGCAAAAATCGAAAAGGCGTTACGCATCAACGAGACGGGCGAAATCGGTCCCTTGGCGATCGATGCGCTGATCGCCGCCTACGACCGGGGCGCGGAGTGGCTCGACGCACTGAACGAATACCTGCACGCCAACTACCTTTTCCTGCGGGAGTACTTCGCGCAGCACCTGCCGCACTGCCCCGTACTGCCGCTGGAAGGCACCTATCTGGTGTGGGCGGACTGCCGGGCCGCGGGACTGGCGTCGGACGAACTGGCGGAACGTCTGCTCGCCGAGGGCAGACTGCGCGTCAATTCGGGCACGATGTACGGTGCGGCGGGCGCAGGCTTCATCCGGCTGAATATCGCCTGCCCGCGCACGCTGCTCGCCGAAGAGCTTGATCGGCTGCGGAAGGTGCTCGAATTGCGGAAATAGCTAAAAGGCGGTATGGCGATATTTGCGACGACAATCGGCAGCGTGTCAAAACCTGTCATTCCCGCCGCGTATCTTTGCCGGAACTTAAAACCGAACGATTATGGGACGGGCAAGAGAAAACTTCAACGACGTCTATTTCAAAGACCTGCGCGGACAGCAGATGTCTTTCGCAGGTTACGCCAATGTACTGAGGCACATTTTCTGGAACCTGATGGACGGACACTCGATGGTCCGCGAATCGGAGAAGTGCAATTACACGATCGAAGCTTGGGGACGCCGCTGCTATCTGGTTCAGACCAACCGCGAAACCAAGGCAATCGACCGCTATGAAATCCTGAACTGCACCTACGAACAGCTTCGGGGCAAAATATCGAAACGACACGAAGCGGAAGAGGTTCCGGCGCGCTAAAACGGCAGCCGCCGTTCGCACCGCAGGCTCTTCATTTCGCGCTCCCTGATCACGTCATCCCCGCCCACCCGGCCGATCATCAGCGGGGAGTCGGGATCGTGCCTGCGGCGGTTGTATTCCGCCGTGTTGTAGTTGCCTTTGATCGCATAGCAGTAGGCGCAGCCGTTCAGGCAGGTTTCGTACGTGCCGACGTCGATGCTTTCGATGCAGTTGCACACCTGCCGCTGGTTTTTGTCTTTTTTCGCAGCTATGGGATAACCGGCGATCCGCTCGACCAGCCCGCGGTCGATGCACATTCCGGACGGAATCCCCAGATGACGCAGATCGACCTTCACGGTGCAGGTTTCCAGCGCAACCGGGTACGGTTCCAGCGTCCGGACGAACGACTGCGCCATGACTTCGATCTCGTCCCGGCGCAGCGGACCGACGCCCAGCTCACCCAGCGCACCGCGAATATGGCGGTAATGGTCGATAAATCCGAGCATGCACTTCGCGGTATGGTCGCGCAGGGCACGGGCGATTCGGGCGAAGGCTTCGCAGTGGAACCCGACGTCGTATTTCCCGTTGGTCAGAATCGGATCGTAACGCCAGATCACCCTGTCACGGCCGATTGCGTCCGACAGCCGCTTGAAAGTTTCGATCCGCCGGGAAAGATCCGGCAGGCGGTTCTCCACGTCGGCGCCATAGGGGTTGAGCGTGAATTGGAAGTAGTATTTATAGCGTTCCAGTTCCCTGAGCCGCGGAAGCATCGGCGCCGGATTCTTGGTCCAGAAGACGATGCAGTCCACCACGGCCGGATCGAGGCTGATCCGGCTGACGGCCTTGGGGTTGAAGGGGTTGGGCACCAAGAGATACCCTTCCCGCAGGCGGTTGAAAAACCACGGGGCATAGAAAGCCGGAATATCGGTCCGGCGGCTGGCGCTGATAATCATATTGTAATAACGGTCAATCTCCCCGCTCTATTTTTCCCGGCCGCAAATTTCGGCACGCCCGGCGTTTCGCTACGGCCTTGCGCTGTCATGCCGGTGTCTCTTCCCTGCCTTTTCCGGCACAAATCTGCCGACGCCGCGCGGCGAAATCGGTCCGGCCGGACAGGCGGCTGCGAAGTCCTATTGCGGCCGGCGGCCGGTGCGGAGAACGACGACGCTCACGGCGGCCACGATCAGCAGAATCCCCGCGGCCCCCTGCGCGGTAAAGGGTTCGCCGAAGACCGCGACGCCGATGACGACGGCCGTCAGCGGCTCCAAGGCTCCGAAAATCGAAGTCAGCGTCGGGCCGATGCGCTTAATCGCCTGCACCAGCGTCATGTTGGAGAGGGCCGTGGCGGGAAGCGCGAGACCGAGGATGCAGAGCCACGTCATGCCGTCGGTTTCGATCCGGACGCCGCCCGTCAGCAGGCCGCCGAGGATAAAATAGAGCGCCCCCAGCCCCATGACATAGCAGGTCAGCACCGCCGAGTCGATCTCCACGGCCCGGCTCTTGCGCACCCCGACGATATAGCCGCCGTATGAAAAGACCGAAACGCAGGCCGAAACCATGCCGAGCGCACTATTTTCCACCGTGAAATCGACATTCCCCAGCGAGAGCAGCACCGCGCCGACGACGGACATGCCGATAGCGGCGAAAACCCACGCAGAGCCTTTCTCGCGGAAGAAACACATCATAGCGAGAGCCACGGCGAGCGGATACATGAAATGAATGGTCGACGCGACGCCGCTGGCGATATGCTGATAGGCGATGATAAGGCTCAGCGACGTGGCGGCGCGGAAAAGGCTCAGCAGGAAGACGGTGACCAGTTCGCGGCGGCCCAGCCGGAAACTCCGTCCCGAAAACACGGCCAGCACGCCCAGAAACAACGCCGCGACGCCCCAGCGGTAGGACAGCGCCTCGAACGGCGAATAGCCCCCGGCGAGCAGCAGCAGCGTGAAGAGCGGCGCCAGTCCGAAAGTGGACGACGACAGCGCCGCATAGAGAATACCTTGTGCACGTTCCATAAAACGGATTTACGGCTGCAAATGTAGAAAATATATCCCCGGTTGATACTCTCCCGGCGCAGGAATTGCCGCCGGAAGCCGCATTCCGCGCAGCTCCTTTCCTGCCAAGATACTGCGGCAAATTCCTGCAACGGAAATATTTCGTCGCCGGACCGCCGGTTTGCGGGGATTTTTTTGCAATTTTGCAGGAAATGCGGCGGCCCGGCAAAGGCGGCGCAACGAAACACACGATGAATACGAAAACATATCCCCGCACGAACGACCGCCGGACGATCTATCTGAATACGGTGATCGACAACCCCTGTATCGAGGTCGGCGACTACACGATCTACAACGATTTCGTGAACGACCCGACAGAGTTCGAAAAGAACAACGTCCTCTACCACTACCCGATCAACAAGGACCGGCTGGTCATCGGCAAATTCTGCTCCATTGCCTGCGGCGCGCGGTTCCTGTTCAACAGCGCGAACCACACGCTCGGCTCGCTGGCCAATTACACCTTTCCGCTCTTCTTCGAGGAGTGGGAACTCGACCGGGCGAACGTCGCCGCGGCGTGGGACAACAAGGGCGACATCGTCATCGGCAACGACGTATGGATCGGTTACGAAGCGGTCATCATGGCGGGTGTCAGGATCGGCGACGGCGCCGTGATCGCGGCGCGGGCCGTCGTCACACGGGACGTTCCGCCCTACACGATCGTGGGCGGCGTCCCGGCCAAAACGATACGGCCGCGTTTCGACGACAGAACGGCCGCACGGCTGCTGGAGCTGCAATGGTGGAACTGGCCGGTCGAAAAGATCCGCGCAAACCTGCCCCGCATCATGCGGGGCGAAATCGACAAGCTGGGGTGATCCGGCAGGCGAGACGGCACTGCGGATAAACTCCGCAGGAGAATTCCCGGCCGACATCCTGCATACGGTTCGAGAGCAAGCAGAGCCGTATGATTCGACAGCAAACAGAGCCATATGGTTCGCCGGGCGGTCCGACGCGATCGTACAACAACGACGGTTTTCGGGAACTCAGAAGGTTCGCAGTCCGGCCGGCATATACGACAAGGCTCCCCGCTGTGAAGCGGAGAGCCTTATTTTCCGGCAACCCGGCCGAGGTTTTCACACCGGACCGGACATAAGTCTTCTCCGGCCTGTAAAACGCGCCGGCTTTCTTCCCGGCCGGCCGACGCAGCGGCAGGACCGGCTAAAACCGTTTGGTATAGGCGTGGCAGTACGGCAGCGTTCCCTTGCGCTTGTAATACTGCTGGTGATAATCTTCGGCGGGCCAGAACCGGCCTGCAGGGGTCACCTCGGTCACGACGTCGTACCCTCTGCGGCGCAGCTCGCCGATCAGCCTTTCGGCCGTCTGCTGCTGGGCGGGCGTCGTATAGAAAATCTCGGAACGGTATTGGTCGCCGAGATCCGGGCCCTGCCCGTCGAGCTGCGTCGGATCGTGAATCTCGAAAAAGAACTTCGCCAGCTTTTCATACGACACCTTCGCCGGATCGAACGTCACGCGCACCGCTTCGGCATGCCCCGTGGTATGGCTGCACACCTGCTCGTAGGTGGGATTTTCGGTCCTGCCGCCCGTGTAGCCCGATTCGACCTTCAGCACGCCGGGCATCTTGGACAGCAGGTACTCCACGCCCCAAAAACAGCCTCCGGCGAAGATCGCGGTTTCGGTCCCCTCCTTTTTCTGCGTCTGCTCCCCTCCGGCGGCCGGCTGTTCGCCGGCTTTCGCTTCGGGTTCGAAGAGGAGCGAAACCGAATTGACGCAGTGGCGCGTATTTTTCGGGGTAAATCCCTCGTTCAAAAACACATGCCCCAAGTGAGCTCCGCATTTGGCGCAGGTGATCTCGGTGCGCCGTCCGTCGGCGTCGGGCGTCCGCATCACGGCGCCCGGAATCTCGTCATCGAAACTGGGCCAGCCGCACCCCGCGTCGAACTTGTCGGCGGAACGGTACAGCGGCGCGCCGCATTGGCGGCAGTGGTATACGCCCGCCTCGCGGTGGTCATAATATCGGCCCGTAAAGGGTGCTTCGGTACCCTTGTCGACGATCACACGTCGCTCTTCCGGTGTCAGCGGTTTCATATTCTGTCCGTTTACGGCTCCCGACAGCAGGAGACCGATTGTTAAAATCAATAATCGCATACGAATCCCTCCGGGTCAAAAACTACGCCACATACTCCTCGCCGCGCAGGAATACCCGGCGGATGAGCGGCGTCGTATAGGCATAAGGCAAGAATTCGACCGAAGGTATCGGTTTGGTGATGAAGAAATTGGCAACTTTACCTACAGTAACGGAACCGTAGCTGCGGCTCAGGCCCATGGCGTAGGCGCCGTTGAGCGTCGCGGCGTTGATCGCTTCGGCCGGGGTCATTTTCATGCGGATGCAGGCCAGCGATACGACCATGCGCATATCGCCCGAAGGCGACGAGCCGGGATTGTAGTCCGAAGCCAGCGCCACGCCCAGCCCCGCGCGGATCATCTCGCGGGCCGGCGGATAGCTCATGCCGAGGAAGAACGCCGCGCCGGGCAGCATCGTCGGCGAGGTCACCGCGCCGCGCAGCGCCCGAATCTCCGCTTCGCCCATGCGTTCGAGGTGATCGACCGAGAGGGCGCCGTACTCCACGCCCACCTGCACGCCGCCCGAAACGGCCAGTTCGTTGGCGTGAATCTTCGGCTGCATGCCCAGCTTGCGCCCGGCCTTCATGATGCGGGCCGTCTGTTCCACGGTAAAGAACCCTTCGTCGCAGAAGACATCGACGAAATCGGCCAGTTTCCCGGCCGCCACGGCCGGAAGCATTTCGTTGCAGACCAGCTCCACGTACTCCTCCTGCCGGCCGATATAGTTCCGCGGCACGGCGTGGGCGCCGAGGAACGTGGCGCGCACGGCCAGCGGAGCCGTCTCGCGGATGCGGCGGATGACGCGCAGCATCTTCAGTTCGTCTTCGGTCGTAAGACCATAGCCGCTCTTGATCTCGACGCAGCCCGTTCCCTTCGCGGCGATCTCGCGCACGCGCTCCATCGCCTGCGCGTAAAGCTCCTCTTCCGAAGTTTCGTGCAGCAGGTCGGCCGAATTGAGAATTCCTCCGCCGCGGCGGGCTATCTCCTCGTAGCTCAGTCCGTTGATCTTGTCGAGAAACTCACGTTCGCGGCTTCCGGCATAGACCAGATGCGTGTGGGAGTCGCAGAACGACGGGAAGAGCATGCCCCCTTCGGCGTCGACGGTCCTGTCCGCGGCCATTTCACCGAGCGTCTCCATGCGCCCGAATGCGGCGATCCGGCCGTCGTCGGCCAGCAGCCACGCATCGTCGAGCGTCTCCAAGCGGTCCATCTCCCCGCCGCAGAGCCGAAGCCGTCCGGCTGTCTCGATGCCGACGATTTTGCCGATGTTCTTTACCAGAAGTCTCATGATTTGCGGATGAATCGGATGGAAGATTCGATATGCGGGTACATCACCGAATCGTTGTCGATGAAGGGCACCTCTTTGCGGTATTCGGCGACGAGACGTTCGAGCGTCTCCGATGAGCGCGCCGGACGGCGGAATTCGAGCGCCTGCGCGGCGTTGAAAAGCTCGATGGCCAGCACCCGTTCGGTGTTGCACACCACGCGGTAGAGTTTGGTCGCGGCGTTGGACCCCATGCTCACATGGTCCTCCTGCCCCTGCGACGAGGGGATCGAATCGACCGACGCGGGCATGCAGAGCCCCTTCGACTGGCTGACGATCGAGGCCGCCGTGTACTGGGGAATCATGAAGCCGCTGTTCAGCCCCGGCTTGGCGACGAGGAAGGCCGGCAACTCGCGCGCACCGGAGATCAGTTTGTAGGTGCGGCGTTCGGAGATGCTGCCCAGCTCCGCGAGCGCGATGGCCAGAAAGTCCATCGCCAGCGCGATGGGCTGACCGTGGAAATTGCCCGCCGAGACGACCATATCCTCTTCGGGGAAGACCGTCGGATTGTCGGTGGTACTGTTGATTTCGGTCGTCAACACGCCCTCCACATAGTCGATCGTGTCTTTCGACGCCCCGTGCACCTGCGGGATGCAGCGGAAGGAGTAGGGATCCTGCACATGCTTCTTCGGACGGGCGATCAGCTCGCTGCCTTCGAGCAGACGGCGGATGTTGCGGGCCGTGGTGAGCTGGCCCTTGTGCGCGCGGATCAGATGCACCTCGTCGCAGAAGGGTTCGATGCGGCCGTCGAAAGCGTCGAGCGACAGCGCGCCGATGCGGTCGGCCCACTCGCTCAGGCGGCGCGCCCCGATCAGCGACCAGACGCCGTATGCGCTCATGAACTGGGTGCCGTTGAGCAGGGCCAGCCCCTCCTTGGATTCGAGCCGGATCGGCTGCCAGCCCCGCTCGGCCAGCACCTCGGCGGCAGGCCGGACACGGCCTTCGCACTCCACTTCGCCCAGTCCCAGCAGCGGCAGGCTCATATGCGCCAGCGGCGCCAAGTCGCCCGAAGCGCCGAGCGACCCCTGCTGGTAGACCACGGGCAGTACGTCGTTGTTGAAAAAGTCGATCAGCCGCTCCACGGTCGCCAGCTGCACGCCGGAATGGCCGTAGGAGAGCGACTGTATCTTGAGCAGAAGGATCAGTTTCACGATCTCGGAGGGGACGCGCTCGCCCGTCCCGCAGGCATGCGACATGACGAGGTTCTTCTGCAGCTGGGCCAGCTCGTCATACCCTACCGAAATGTCGCACAACGATCCGAAACCGGTGGTGATGCCGTAAATCGGGCGTTCGGGGTTTTCCATCTTGCGGTCGAGGTATTCGCGGCAGCGGACGATGCGCGTGCGGGCATCGTCGCTCAGCGCCAGCGGCAGACGGCGGAAGAGGATTTCGCGGATGCGGTCGATCGAAAGATGCTGCGCGGAGATAAGATGATGTTCCATATGAGGTAATCCTTGTTTATTCGTTTTCTTTCAAGACATTGCGTATCATTTCTTCGTCGGCGGCATTGGGCAGCGTCACCTGCAGGCCGGGCGTGCGCTCCATCTCGCGCCTGATCGCCGACACGGCCCCTTCGTTGCGCGCCCAGCTGCGGCGGGCGATGCCGTTGTTCACGTCCCACAGCAGCATTTCGCGGATGCGGCGGTCGGAAGCTTCCGAACCGTCGATCACCATGCCGAAGCCGCCGTTTATCACCTCGCCCCAGCCTACGCCGCCGCCGTTGTGGATCGAGACCCACGTTGCGCCGCGGAACGAGTCGCCGATGACGTTCTGCACGGCCATGTCGGCCGTAAGGTTCGACCCGTCGTAGATGTTCGAGGTCTCGCGGTAGGGCGAATCTGTGCCCGAAACGTCGTGGTGGTCGCGGCCCAGCACCACGGGAGCCGTAAGGCGTCCGTCGGCGATGGCCCGGTTGAAAGCCTGCGCGATTTTCGTGCGGCCTTCGCTGTCCGCATAGAGGATACGGGCCTGCGAACCGACGACGAGCCGATTGCGGCCCGCTTCGCGGATCCAGTGGATGTTGTCGTCGAGCTGGCCCGCGATTTCGGCGGGAGCCGTGCGGCGGATCTCCTCCAGCACTTCGGCCGCGAGGCGGTCGGTAAGTTCGAGGTCTTCGGGTTTTCCCGACGTGCAGACCCAGCGGAAAGGTCCGAAGCCGTAGTCGAAGAACATCGGTCCCATGATGTCCTGCACGTAGGAGGGATAACGGAACCGGCCGCCCTCGCCCATCACGGCGGCTCCGGCGCGCGAAGCCTCCAGCAGGAAGGCGTTTCCGTAATCGAAGAAGTACATGCCGCGAGCCGTCAGCTTATTGATCGCATCGACCTGACGGCGCAGCGACTCCTGCACGCATTCGCGGAAACGGGCAGGCTCCTCGGCCATCATCTTGTTCGAAGCCTCGTAGCTCACGTCCACCGGATAATAACCGCCCGCCCACGGATTATGCAGCGAAGTCTGATCGGAACCCAGATCCACCGGAATCTCTTCGGCGGCGAGCCGCTCCCAGAGGTCCACGACATTGCCCACATAGGCCATCGAAACCGCTTCGCGCTCCCGGCAGGCCCGGCGGATGCGGGGAATCAACTCGTCGAGCGAATGGTGCAGTTCATCGACCCAGCCCTGCTCGTAACGCTTCTGCGCCGCCTTGGGGTTGATCTCGGCGATGACGCTCACCACGCCCGAAATGGTCCCCGCCTTGGGCTGCGCGCCCGACATGCCGCCCAGTCCCGACGAGACGAAGAGCATGCCGCGGGCGTCGCGGCGATCGGCGGTGAAGCGTTTGCGGGCGGCGTTCATCACCGTGATGGTCGTCCCGTGTACGATGCCCTGCGGTCCGATATACATATAGGAACCCGCAGTCATCTGTCCGTATTGCGACACGCCGAGGGCGTTCATGCGCTCCCAGTCGTCGGGTTTCGAATAGTTGGGAATCACCATGCCGTTGGTCACCACCACGCGCGGAGCGTCGGGATGCGACGGGAACAGTCCCAGCGGATGGCCCGAATACATCGCCAGCGTCTGGCTGTCGGTCATCTCCGAGAGGTATTTCATCGTCAGGCGGTACTGCGCCCAGTTCTGGAATACCGCGCCGTTGCCACCGTAGGTGATCAGCTCGTGCGGATGCTGGGCCACGGCCTTGTCGAGGTTGTTCTGAATCATCAGCATGATCGCCGCGGCCTGACGGCACTTGCAGGGGTATTGGTCGATCGGTCGGGCGTACATCTCGTAATCGGGACGCAGGCGGTACATATAAATACGCCCGTATTTGCGCAGCTCCTCGGCAAACTCCTTGGCCAGCACGGCGTGGTGTTTGGCAGGGAAGTAGCGCAGAGCGTTTTTGATCGCCAGCACCTGCTCCTCAGGCGTCAGAATCTCCTTGCGCTTGGGAGCGTGGTTGATCTGCCTGTCATAAGGTTTCGCGGCGGGCAGCCGGTCGGGAATACCCGCACGAATATCATTTTGGAACTCTTGCAGTGTCATATGGTTCAGATTTTACGCTCTACGATTTCCAGCACTTCGCGCTCGGCCCGTTCGGCGGCGGCGGCAACGGCGTTCGCCTCGGCGACGAGCGCGTCGGCCGCAGCCCGGTCTTTCAGGCCGGCGGCGTTGATCTTGACATTGAGACACGCCCCCAACACCGCGCTGCGGGCCGCAAGCGCGCCGACGCCCGCATCGGAAACCGAATTGGGATTGCCCTCGGCGGCCATGGCGCGAACGATCGCAAAGACCTCGAACGCCGTTTTCATCGTCCGCAGGGGGACCTGCGTGGCGTAGAGCGTCGCCGCCTGCAAAGCCGCACTGCGTGCCGCCTTCTCCTCGTCGGTCGATTTGGGCATGGCGAAAACGGCCATGATGCGGTTGAACGCCGCAGTATCTTCATCCACCAGATGCAGCAGCTCGCGCAGCAGCACCTGCCCCTTCTCGGCCCAGCCGGAGAACTCCTCCCAGCGGTCGTCCCAGCCCGCCTTGTGCGACGAGAGGTTGGCGACCATCGTGCCGAGGGCCGCGCCCAGCGCGCCCATATAGGCCGCGATGGAACCGCCGCCCGGAGCGGGCGACTCGCTCGCCGTCTCCTCGGCAAACCCTTTGCAGGTCATGTCGATAAGCCGCTTCTTCTGATCCTCCGCTTCAAGCAGGTATTCGATCACTTTTTCCTTGGGATCGAAGGGTTTCAGGTCGTCCAGCCCCATCGACTTGACGGCGATGCGGACGATCTCCTCCTCGGCGATGCCCGCCGAACGCTGTTGTTTGCGGAGGAAATACCGCCCCGCTTCCAGCAGGGCGCGTTTCGGCACCAGCCCCACGATTTCGGTGCCCGTCACGCGCACGCCGCGGGCATCGGCCTTGCGGCACACCTCGTCGAAAGCGACATGTAGCGGCGTTACGGCGATGTCGGTGATGTTCATCGAAACCTGCGCGATGCCGTACTCCTCGATAAACCAGCCGATAGCCTTGGTCGCCCGGAGCGTACCCGGCCGCATCAGAGGATTGCCGTCGGCATCCCTGACCACCTTGCCCGTGATCGGATTGCCCTCGCGGACGGGACGGCCCTTTTCGCGCACGTCGAAGGCGATGGCGTTGGCGCGGCGCGTGGAGGTGGTATTGAGGTTGAAATTCACGGCGATCAGGAAATCGCGCGCACCGACGGTCGTGGCGCCCGTGCGGGCTACCCCCTCGTCGAACGGACGCGCCCCGAAATCGGGCGCCGACTCCTCGTGCGCCAGCTTTTCGGGCAGCGCCTCGTATTCCCCTTCGCGGCAGACGGCCAGATTGCGCCGCCGGGGCGTAAACGCCGCGGCTTCGTAACAATAGGTCGGGACATGCAGTTCCCCGGCGATACGCTCGGCCAGTTTGCGGGCCAGTTCGGCGCACTCTTCGAGCGTGATGCCCGCGATCGGGATCAGCGGCAGCACGTCCGTAGCGCCCATGCGCGGATGCGCCCCCTTGTGTTTGCGCATGTCGATCAGCTCGGCGGCCTTTTTCACCCCCGCGAAAGCCGCTTCGACGACGGCTTCGGGCGAGCCGACGAACGTGACAACGGTGCGGTTGGTCGCTTCGCCGGGATCGACGTCCAGCACTTTGACGCCCCCGGAGGTTTCGATGGCCGATACGATCCGGTCGATTACTGCCTTGTCGCGTCCCTCGCTGAAGTTGGGGACGCATTCCACGATACGCTTTTCCATATGTTGTGCGGTTATATTGATTCTTCTTTTCAAAGATAAGAAAAACCCGGACAAAACTGAAAAATTCGTAAGGAAAAAAGGAGGTTCACATGCTGAAATGACACCATCGGGGAATTATCGTACAAAAGCGGGCGTCCGCAGCCGCCGAAGAAAACCGCCGAAGGAGGGTGCCGTAGGGGAAAGCCGTAGGGGAAAGCCGTAGGGGAAAGCCGTTCGGCGACAAAAAAGCCCGCCGCACGAGGCGACGGGCAGGATTGCAGCCGGAAAAAGGAGAGCGACCGGGTTCCCGCGCCTTATGCGGCGGGCGGGAGCGCGGCCGGAGAGGGGTCAGCGGCCGATGGTCAGCACCACGCCGCCCGTGACCCATGCGCCGGGCAGGCGGATGCCGCCCAGATCGCAGTAACGGGTATCGGTGATGTTCGTGGCATCGACATAGAGCCGGCAGACGCCTTTTCCCCACGACAGACGGCCGTCGAGCAGGAAATAGGGTTCGTAGTCGCGCACCTGAGAAACGGAAGCGTCGCCCGGCGTCGGATAGTCCGTATAACTGCCGTTGCGGTCGTAAACCGAAGCGGTCAGCGCCAGCGACATGCGGCGCAGGAAACGCACTTCGACGGCCAATGCAGCCTTGTGCTTCATGAAGTCCATGGCGCTGCGGGCGACGACCTCCGTATTGCGGTCGGTCGTGATGTAGCCGTAAGAGAGCGTCGCACGCCGCAGGAAACCTTCGGCGGCGGCATAGCCGCCCGTCAGCTCGACACCGTAGGTATCGAGACGGCTGGTCTGCTCGGAGTGCCACTTGCCGTCCATATCCTCGCGCCACACCCAGTCGATGATGTCGCGTCCGGCACGGTAGTAGGTGCGCAGCGAAGCGTTCCAGCGGCCCTTTACATAATCGGCTTCAATGCGGTATG
This sequence comes from Alistipes sp. HGB5, assembly GCF_000183485.2. Classification (NCBI taxonomy): domain Bacteria; kingdom Pseudomonadati; phylum Bacteroidota; class Bacteroidia; order Bacteroidales; family Rikenellaceae; genus Alistipes; species Alistipes sp. HGB5. Next base: position 150,645 of record NZ_AENZ01000057.1, read on the forward strand.
TCACAGCCTTTTCCGGAATCAGGTCGAGGTTGTTGATCTGCGCCGGGGAGGAGTAATAGAGATCGGTGAAGGTCGGCAGACGCATCGACTGCGACGCCCCGACGGCCAGATGCAGTCCCGCAGCGGGTCGCCAACCGCCCGAAACGTTCCACAACGCCGAAGTGCCGTAAGGCGTCAGGCTGACGCCGGCCGAAGCGGCCGCATCGAAGCGCCGCCACTGCTCGGCGTGACGCAGCCAGACGTTGCCCGTATGGCGGGCCTTGGCATGCGTGTAATGGCCGTGCGGCACGGAGAGTTTTTCACCGAGATTGGTGCTGTAGATATGGTTGAAGGCATAGTCGCCGCCGAGCGAGGTCGTACCGCCGGCCCAATCGAAGTCGGTCCAGAGCCGCGCGCCCGCATTGTCGGTATTATGGCGGTTCATCACTGTGCCGCGCGTCCAGTCGTAGCGGTCGAAATTCTTGCGGTAGCTCGCCGAGGCCCCCAGCGAGAAGCGTCCGGCCTGCCTGAGCCACCGCAGCGACGCCAGCGAAGTGGAGGTGCCCTCCCACTGGTCGGGATTGTAGGCCGCATAGAAACCGTTGGAGCCGAAGCCGCGGTTCTGCCAGCCGGCTTGGAAATCGAAGAATCCGAGCCGCCGCGTCTCGTAGGTCGCACGCAGGAAGGCGTTGCCGTTGGTGAAATCGGTGTTGTGCCGGTAGCCGTCGCTGCGGCGGTAGGAACCTGCGGCGAGCAGCGAGAAGCGGCCCGCAGTCACGGCGCCCGAAAGGTTGGCGTAAGCATACCCGTACTGGCCGCCCGTACCCTCGAAACGCAGGTAGGTCGGCCTGAGGGGAGCCGTGCGGATATTGACCGCCCCGGCGTAGGCCCCGACGCCCGGCACGCCGTCCAGCAGATCGACGGCCGAAATGCAGTCGAGATCGACCGGAAGCGAGTGGGACTGGTGCCCGGTGCGGGCGTCCGTAAAATCAATGCCGTTGAGAAGGACCATCGTCTGGTCGAAAGAGCCTCCCCGAATGAAGATGTCGGCCTGCATGCCCTTGCCCCCGCGTTCGCGGATATCGACCGAAGGTGCGAGGCGCAGGGCGGACTCCAGAGTCTGGACGGGCGCTGCGGCCTGTGCTTTCCGGTCGAAAAGCGGGGTTTGCGACTGTACGTTGCGCGTCGGGGCAGTCTGGCTGCCCGATATGCCGACCTCGTCGATCCTCAGCGTACGGAGGACGGCGGCCGTGTCGGCATGCTGCGCAGACGCACTTTGCGTCGCGAGCAAGAGGATCGACATCGTCGCGGCGAGGACTCCGATGGTTACATGGCGGTGCAGGCTCGCAAAGGCCGACCAGCCTTTGCGGCTCCAACGCCTGAAGCAGGGAGTCTGCTTTGCTTGGATGTTTTTCATCTTGTTTTTTGTTGGGTTGATAAAATAATTTACAGCGGTCGGAAAGCGGGTCCGGCTGCGCCCCCGCTTTTCAAACCGCTGCAAAGGTAACTTTTTCCGGCAGCTTTCCGACTTTTGCAGCCATTTCTTTTTCAACATTGCGCGCTTATGCGCTCCCGGCCGCCGGCTGAGCGGCATGGGCGGGTAGGTCCGCATCCGCGTTTACGGCCGTCAGCGCCGGCGCAAAGCGGCGAGCCGCGGGAAGCACGCCGCACCGGTAACTGCCGGCATCGGGAAAGGCGCGAGCCGGGAAGGGCCGCATCCCCTGCCGGTTCGAAAAAGGTCCGGAGAAACGGGAGCGCACTCCCGCCGAGGAAACCCTGCAAAAAAAATTCCGGGGAGAATTTTCTCCCCGGAACCAATCGGCGACCGCTGCAACCGAAGGTGCAGACAATCTATGTATCGTACTATTCTGCAATGTTTTTCGCAAACAGCGCCTCGACCTTGGCGACCACGTCGTCCGTGTCGGGTTCGAGCGGGAAAACGTGGCTCGGCTTGAGGTACCACAGCTCCTTGTCCTCCTTGAAATGCTCCTCGCCGCCGCCCGTGATGTTGAGCATGACGACGGCGTCCTTCTCGATCTTGCCCGCGGCGACCGCATTGACAAGCGACGCGAGCGCGACGCCCGACGCCGAGTAGATATCGACGCCCTCCAGCTCCTTGAAGAGTTTGCGGGCCTTGCGGGCCATGGCGTTGGTGGCGACGAAGAATTCGCCGCCGGTAGCCTTCAGCGCGTCGTACAGACCGCCCGTAATGCCGTACGGCGGACGGCGGTTCGAGAGTACTTTGGCGTCGATGATCTCCGCATCGCGGCGCGCCTTGTCATCCTCGTAGGCCAGCATCTTGCGCGAACCGGCCTGCCATGCGTCGTACATCGGCACGAAGGGCGCATTCTGCGACACCATGAGTTTCATGGTGTTCGAACCGAAGCGGCCGTCCTCGATCAGGCGCATGTTGGCTTCCCATGCGGCGATGGCTCCCGTACCGCTGCCCACGGCCTGAAAATAGTAGTCGGGAATGCGGCCGATGGTCGTCACGGCCGAAAGAACCGTCGTGGCCATGCCGTCGCGGCGGGCGATGTTCTTCGCACCGCCCTCGGCATAGAAGCCGGGGCCCTTAAGGGCGATGTCGCTCAGGTGGATGGCGTCGAAATAGTCGCCGCCCTTCTCGCACGAAATGAGTTTTACGCAGGGGTTGAGCGGATGCTCGAACCAGAGGGCCTCGATATTGTCGTAAGGCACCGACAACAGCAGTTTGATGTGGTTGTCGGAGCATACCTTGGCGAAGGCGCGGGCCGTATTGCCGGCCGAGGCCACCACCAGCACGCGCTCTTCGTCCTCGGCGGCACGCGCGCAGACCGAGAAAGCTTCGGTCTCCTTGAACGAGCAGGTGGACATCGTGGCGCCGATGGCCGGATAGTAGCCGTTGAAGGTTATGTAGAGGTTCTCAAGTCCGAGGTGCCGGGCAAGCCCCTTGCTCTTGTAGGTGACGGGCGCCGAAGAGCCTTTGAGCATGCGGCGGACAGGAAGCCAGTCGCAGAATTTGTAGAAACCGTATTCGTCGGGTTTCACTTCGAGCTGCCTGCGGGCGTACTTGGCGCGCACGAGCGACGGCGTCTTGCACTGCGGATCGGCAAGCATCCAGCCCGTATCTTCGAATTCGCGCCCCGTGGCGACGCACTCAAGCGTGTAGGAAGTAGGTGTAAAATCTTTCATTTATATTGTGTTTGTGTTATTTACGACATGCGGTTCCTGAAATCTTCGTAGCCGAATTCGCGGACGACGTCGATGCGGCCGTCGCGGCGGGCGATGACGATGGCGGGATGCGCCACGCCGTTGAACATCGTGGTTTTGACCATCGTATAATGGATCATATCTTCGAAAACGATGCGCTCGCCCACTTTCAGCTCATGGTCGAAGGTCCAGTCGCCGTAATAGTCGCCCGCAAGACAGCTCGTGCCGCCCATGCGCCAGCGCTTCTCGCCTTCGGCGGGTTCGTGCGCCCCGACGATCGCCGGTTTGTAGGGCATTTCGAGGCAGTCGGGCATGTGGCAGGCGAACGACACGTCGAGCATGACGGTATGCACGCCGGCGTTCTCAACCAAGTCTTCAATTGTCGACACCAGATAGCCTGTGCGCCAAGTAAATGCACTGCCCGGTTCGAGGATCAGCCGCAGGTGCGGATGGCGGGCCTTGAACTCCCGAAGCAGCGCGATCAGCTCGTCGCAGTCGTATTCGGCATGCGTCATCAGGTGGCCGCCGCCCATATTGAGCCATTTGATCCGGTCGAGGTATTGGCCGAAGTGTTTTTCGACGGCTTCGAGCGCCAGCCGCAGGTGGTGCGGACGCGACTCGCAGAGCACGTGGAAATGCAGGCCGTCGATTCCCGCCGGCAGCTCCTTCAGGAGGTCGGCCGTAACGCCCAGACGCGAACCCGGAACGCAGGGGTTGTAGAGGTCGGTCTCGACGGGCGAATACTGGGGATTGATACGCAGTCCGCACGAAATGCCGCGCAGCAGGGCCATCGGTCCGAAACGCTCGAACTGGGCGACGGAATTAAAGGTGATATGGTCGCTGCAGCGAAGTATCTCTTCGATATTGCGGTCGGTATAGACCGGGGCGTAGGTATGGGCGGGGCGGCCGAACTCCTCGAAAACAAGACGCGCTTCGGCGGCGGAAGAGGCCGTCGCACCGTCGCTATGGCGGGCCAGTTCGGGAAAGATGCTCCACATGGCGCAGGCCTTCAGAGCCACGATAATTTCAGCGCCCGATTCGCGGCGCACACGGTCGATTATCGCCAGATTACGGTCCAGCAACTCTTCGTCGAGGACGTAACACGGAGAAGGCAGTTTCAAGAAGTCAATCATCGAGTCGTTTTATTTCAAAACAGTTGCAAAAATAGCAATTTCCCTGCTAAAACCGCACGGCTCAGGGTGTGAATTGCCATCAAATAGGTATTTATACTTAGCCGTCGGACGGCACGCGGCAAATCGGAACAGGAATGCGGGAAGCACAGGCCGATAAGGGAGATGATGTGAAACCGGCCGCCGGGCTGTCCAACAAGTCCTATTCTTACGATTTCACCCCCGTCAGAATTTGTTCTGACAGGGGTGATTTTCAATTTCGGGGAGTCGTCAGACAGCCGCTACAAGCCGGTAAGGGTGCAGTCCCCTACTTCGCGATACAGATGCTGACGCGGTTTTTCTCGACGCCGGGGAACGGCTGGGCGGTGTCTCCCCTGCCCTCGGCGCTGATGCGGGAGGCGGCGATACCGGCCTTCTTCAGCGCGGCGGCGACGCTCTCGGCGCGCAGCTTGGAAATTTTCAGATTGACGGCATGCGAACCGGTCGCGGCATCGGCATAACCGACGATTTCGACATTCGCTTCGGGATTGGCCTTCAGGTACTCGACCAGCGCGCCGACCTTGGCCTCTTCGGTGGTGCGGATCTGCGACGAGCCGATCCGGAAGAAGATGTTTTCACGCAGCTCGGCCGGTCGCTCGGCAACGGCCGCAGGAGCCGGAGCAGGCGTCTCCTTCACCGCGGGTTTCTCCTCGACGGGAGCGGGAGCGGGTTCCGGCGCAGGGGCCGGGGCCGGAGCGGGAACGACCGCCGCCGTGCGGGCTTTCTTATGGTTCTTGCCGAAGCGGAACGTGAAGCCGCCCAGCGCGTTGAACTGCCAGTCGAGGTTGCCGGCCTTCTTCGAGTTGTACTTGTCGGAGAGCATGTTGGCATTCATCTCCACCCCAAACAGCACACAGTCCGACAAGCGGAAATTCACGCCGAGACCCAGACGGCCCGCAACGAACACTTTGCTTCCGGACCAGATGTTGCCCAGCCGATAGCCGCTGTCGTTCAGGGCGTTGGCCTCGTCGTTGTCGAACGCTCCGTTCAGGCCGACACCGGCGAACAGGAAGGGATTGACCGTCCGGCGGGGATTGAAGCGGCCGAAAAGGTTGGCCAGATCGAGCGTGGCTTCGACATTGCCCTGCAGGTATTTATACTGATAGGTAGTTTGGGGCGACACCCATGCGCCCTTGCTCTGCCAGCCGCTCAGGCCGAAACGCAGCCCCCAGACGGGCGAGAACTGATACCCGGCCGACAATGCCGCGGCGGGCGATACGAGTTTGCCGAAAGGCCCTTCGCCGAGCGTATAGGACGCTCCGGCCTGCACCTGCATAAACCAGTGCGGGTTGAATTCCGATTTCTCTTGCTTATTCGCAGCTTGTGCGAAAACCGGCGCCGTGCACATCACAAGCGCGCCTAACGTACATAGGATACATTTCATTTTCATAACTATCAAGTGGGTTAATTGACAGCCAAAGATAATAAAATTGTATCATATATTATACATACTCAGCCGGAAAAATCTCCCTCCGGAAAAAGCGCGGACCTGCGGCGGAGGTATCGGACCGCGATTCGGCATAGCGGAGCGCGCCCCGGTTCAATATCTATCGACGACCACGACGCGGTCGGCTGTGCACACCGAGATAATCTTCAGCCCCAGCAGGACGGGCCACGATCTGAATACAAAACCCGGCGGAAATCTGCGCCGGGGAGGGGCCGCTGCCGGGTATGAAAAAAGCGCAAACAGAATCGTCTGTTCGCGCTTTGCGGATTATCGCACCTTGCGGAGAATATCGGAAACGGGTCTGCGGATCAAAGCTCGATATCGGTATCGAAAAGCTCGTGCCACGGCAACCCCTGCTCGCCCAGCTCGCCCAAGAACGGATCGGGATCGAACTCCTCGACGTTGAAGACGCCGGCGCCGCGCCAAAGGCCCTTGGCCCACATCGACGCGCCAAGCGCCGCGGGAACGCCCGTGGTGAAGCTGACGGCCTGCGTGCCGGTCTCCTTGAAAGCCTGCTCGTGGTCGCAGTTGTTATAGATATAATAGGTGCGTTCCTTGCCGTCCTTGACGCCCCGGATGCGGCAGCCGATCGAGGTCTGGCCGTGGTAGTTGGCGCCGAGCGACTTGGGATCGGGCAGCACCGCCTTGAGGAACTGGATCGGGACGATCTCGACGCCGTTGTAGATGATCGGGTCGATACGCGCCATGCCGATATTCTGAATCACGCGCAGGTGCGTGAGGTACTCCTGACCGAAGGTCATCCAGAAACGGGCGCGCTTGATGGTCGGATAGTTCTTGACGAGCGATTCGAGCTCCTCGTGGTAGATCACGTAGGATTCGCGCTCGCCGATGCCGGGATAGTTGAGCGGACGGTGGATTTCGTGCGGCTCGGTGACGACCCATTCGCCGTTTTCGTAATAGCGGCCCTTCTGCGTCACCTCGCGGATGTTGATTTCGGGGTTGAAGTTCGTGGCGAAGGCCATGCCGTGATTGCCGGCGTTGCAGTCCACGATATCGAGGTAATGAATCTCGTCGAAATGGTGCTTGGCGGCATAGGCCGTGAAGATGGCCGTAACGCCCGGATCGAAGCCGCAGCCGAGGATCGCCGTCAGCCCCGCGGCCTTGAAGCGGTCCTGATAGGCCCACTGCCACGAATATTCGAAATGCGCCTCGTCCTTGGGCTCGTAATTGGCCGTGTCGAGGTAGTTGCAGCCGCATTCGAGGCAGGCGTCCATGATCGTCAGGTCCTGATAAGGCAGGGCCACGTTGACCACGATGTCGGGACGGAACGCGCGGAAGAGTTCGCACAATTCGGCCACATTGTCGGCATCGACCTGCGCAGTCTTGACACGGCCGCCGCCGATAGCCGCCGCAACGGCGTCGCACTTGGATTTGGTACGACTGGCCAGCATCACGTCTGTAAAAACGGGATTGGCGGCGATTTTTTGGGTTACGACCGTTCCGACGCCTCCGGCACCGATAATTAACGCTTTACACATAGGTAATATGAGTTTAGAATTGAATTTTTTCACTTAAACGCCTACAAAAATATCGTTTTATTTTGGTAAAACAAAAATATTCTATACATTTGCACCACCAAAAACGGGAAACACCCCTCTTGGTATCGGAGATTCCGTAGCTCAGCTGGTAGAGCACAACACTTTTAATGTTGGGGTCCTGGGTTCGAGCCCCAGCGGGATCACTAAAAACGAGGGTTTCACACCTTGAATGAATAGAGCGCGATTACTGAATACACAAGTATCGCGCGGTAATGTACCAGATTAGGGGATATGATTTTAAGGAATCATATCCTTTTGATTTTTAGCACATTGCTAATTTTTCATGATCCCGCTGGGACAACATATATGTTATCTCGGTTATTTTTGTGCCCTTAAAACGGCTAAAAATGGACTGAGACATGTTGAACCCGGACTTCATGTCCCAGATTAGGGGATAAAATGAACTGTAAATTTTGTAACGGAAAATGTGTCAAAGACGGACACCAGAAAAACGGAATCCAACGGTACGAATGCAAGGACTGTCATAGAAAACAACAAGCATCGTATGCCTATAACGCTTACGATCCATCGCTGAACAAATCAATCACGACATTCATCAAGGAAGGTGTCGGTATTCGCAGCATTGCTCGAATACTTGAAATATCAATCACTACTCTTACGAAAAGGATTCTTAGTATATCCAGTTCGATAATAACTCCGCACATTATCGCTGATGCCGTTTATGAAGTCGATGAAATCAAAACCTTTGTAGGAAGGAAAACCGATCATATCTGGGTTACTTATGCCTTGAACCGAGATGACAAATCGGTCTCCTGCTTCTCAGTCGGGCCCCGAACAAATGAGACCTTGAGAAAGGTTACGGATAAGCTGTCGAATGCAAAACGCGTTTATACGGATAAACTCCGGCAGTACAGGACTCTTCTCTCTCCTGCAATTCACAAAACGACGAATAGAGGAACAAATCATATCGAACGGTATAACCTGACCATACGAACCCACATCAAACGATTGAATCGTCGAACAATTTGCTACAGTCGAGCAATATCTATGCTCTATGCAGTTATGAAAATTTATTTCTGGGGCTGAACAACAAGGCATTTTTTGAGGTTTTTCCTCAATTTATTTTAATTTTAGAGAATGTTTTTTTATATTTGGCGCATATATTGAGGTGTTGTCTCAATGTAAACTAAATTTTGATCAGATGTTACTTGAATTTTCTGTTGCCAATTTTCGTTCTTTTTATTCTAAAAGAACTTTTACCCTACAAGGGTCTACAAGTATTAGTGATATTCCGGAGAATATATCCAAAACTATGGGATATAATGTTCTTCGTACAGCCGCAATCTATGGAGCAAATTCTTCTGGGAAAACAAATTTTGTGCGTGCGTTGGCCTCTATGGGAAATATTATAACCGAATCTGCAAAATTAAATTATAATGAAGAACTAGATCCATATGATCCTTTTTTGTTAATGAAAAATACAGAAAAAGAGCCTACTTATTATGAAATTATTTTTATAGAAAACAACATTCGATATAGATATGGTTTTGAACATAATCTACAGCGGATTGTTGGAGAATGGCTCTTTATAAAAAAAGGAAGAAAAAAGGAAGAAGTACTATTTATTCGCAACGAAGAAGGCATTGGTATTTCGGAGAATGATTTTAAAGAAGGTATTGACTTAGAAGAAAAAACAAACGACAATAGATTATTCATATCAGTCGTAGCGCAATTAGGGGGAACTATATCAAAACTAATAGTTGAATGGTTTAGTACCAAATGTAACGCAATATCTGGAATTCACAGTAAGTCTTATATGGGATATTCTAAAGAGATGTTCCACACAAAATTGAACGGGCATAATGAAGCATTGAATTTCCTACAGAATTTGAAACTTGGGTTTGAATCTCTTTCCACAATAGAGAACGAATTTGATCCTTCAACTCTTCCAACTGAATTGTCTGAAAAACTCAAAAAAGAGTTGACAAAGCAATTGGCAAATAAAAAAGTGGTTGAATTGTTATCCATACATAAAAAATATGATAAGAATGGAGTGGTTATAGGAGAGATTCCGTTTGATGTTTATGAAAAAGAATCTGAAGGAACTCAGAAATTAATTGATTTATCAGGGCCAATATTTGACACATTGATTAATGGAGATACCCTTTTTATTGACGAATTGGATTGTCGTATGCATCCTATTATATCTGAGTTTATTGTAAAATTATTTAATGACAAGGAAACCAACCCCAATAATGCCCAATTAATTTTTACAACACATGACACTCATCTATTATCATCTAAAATATTTAGACGAGATCAGATATGGTTTGCCGAGAAAGACAGTATGCAGCAAACAGACCTTTATACATTGAATGACATAATTCTACCTAATGGACAAAAGCCTCGCAATGACAGCAATTATGAAAAAAACTATATTGCAGGCCGGTATGGAGCTATTCCCTTTTTAATGAATTATAATTTATAAGGGTATAAGGGCCATGGCAAGAAAGATAAAAATTGATAATGCTATCCTCAAGAGACGACAACACTCTGCTCCTAAAAGAAAAGTACGTGTTATTAATTGCAATATTTTAATTGTATGCGAGGGAGAGAAAACCGAGCCCAATTATTTTAGAGTTTTTAATAAGACTAGAAAGGGGACTATCGTTTATGAGTTGACAATCGACGGTGGTGGGATTAATACAATGCAGGTTGTGGATAAAGCTATTGAATTAAATTCCTCTTTTGATTACGATAGTGTATGGGCTGTTTTTGATAAAGATAGTTTCTCTCCGGATCAATTCAACGGCGCTATAATTAAAGCGCGACAGAATAATATCAATTGCGCATGGAGCAATGAGGCATTCGAATTATGGTATCTATTGCATTTTCATAATAGAGTCACTGCAATGAGCAGGGAGGAATATAAAAAAGCGATTTCGGATGCTGTCAATACGTCACCTAAAAATAAGAAAAAGAAGAAAGATTATGAATATGCTAAAAACGCCCCTAATAATTATGATATAATTAATCAATATGGGAATCAAAATGCTGCAATAAGATGGGCAAAAAGCCTGCACGACCAATTTGAAGACCAAAGGTTCCATACACATAATCCGTGTACACTTGTATATAAATTAGTACTGCAATTAATTGGAGAAGATGACGATCTTAATTCTAAGCTTATCTCAAAAATAGAAAGTTAAGAATGGTGTGGTTATGCTGCAATTTTAAAATGATCAGGATTAGGCACCCACTGCATAACTTAAATGTAACCCAACATATACCTCGAACAATATTCTTACTGTATAAACTTATATTCAGGACATCAACAGGCATGCTTTAGGATAATTACGTGATCTTGCAAGGATCATACGTTCTCGCGTAACCAAAAAACGACAAAAAACGCACTGCGGCAACTTAGTTACATAACCTGTGTGTGACCTACTGTAATTTCGAACTCTATAATTGGTATAGAAATGAAGGAGAATCAGCCACCTAAAGCCGCTGTAGCCCACATATAACACAGTTTCGGAGGTAAACCCCAGACGGATCACTGGATGATTCCAGCTGAATCACAAAAGATCCCAGCGGGATCACAGAAAAGAGTCCGAAACTCGGCGAAACGTCCTGAATCATTCGGGACGTTTTTTCATTTGCCCCGCTCCGCAAAACTCCGGCCGTTCCGGCAAGATCTTGAATATTTGCGGAAATCCGCTATCTTTGCACGGCAACGACACTACACACCGCAACACTCAAAAGCATCTTATGTATTCGGAAAACGATACCCGCCACTTCTTTCAGCTGCTGCGCAGCGGGCTGAAACCGGACTGCGCTCCGGCTGTCACCGGGAAAATCTCAGCACGGCAATGGGACGACATCTTCCGCATGGCGGCCGATCAGGGCGTATGCGCGGTGATCGGAGACGGCATGGAGCGTCTGCCCGAAAAGCTACGGCCGCCGCGGGATATTCGGCTCCGCTGGGCCTTGACGGCCGAAAGGCAGGAGAAACGCTACCGCCGCCAGCAGGAAAAGACCGCGAAGATGGCGGCAGCCTTCGCCGAAAACGGCATCCGCATGCTCGTACTGAAGGGGCTGGGGCTGAGCAGGGACTACCCCGTTCCGGCGCATCGTGAGTGCGGCGACATCGACATCTACCTGTTCGGGGCCTCCGACGAAGGCGACCGCCTGCTGCTGCAAATGGGGGCGCAGCCCTATTTCGACGTTCCGAAACATTCGTCCCATACGTGGGACGGCATTCTGATCGAAAATCACCGGACCATTCTCAATGTCCGGCGCAACCGGAGCGAACGGGAACTGAACGCCCTGCTGACGGCAGTGCTGGAGCAGGAGGGCGTGTGCGAAATCGGCGAAAACATCGCCGTCCCGCCGGCAACCTTCAACGCGATATACCTGCTCCGCCATGCGGCCGTGCACTACCAGAAGGAGGGAATCGCGGTCCGGCATCTCTGCGACTGGGCCTGCTTTCTGGAGCGGCACGGCCATGAAATCGACCGGCAACTGTTCCACAAAGCGCTGGCCGACTACCGGCTGGACCGTTTCGAAGCGCTGATGACGGCCGCCGCCGTCCGGTATCTGGGCACCGAAGTTCCGGAGCCGGCCTGCGATGCAGGCATGCTGGAGCGTTTCATGCGGGAAATATACGCCATGCGCCCCATGCCGACCCGGACGCTGCCCAAGCTCTATTTCAAGCTGTTCAGCCCCATACACAACCGCTGGCGGCTGCGCCGCGTCCTGCGGACGTCCCCGTGGCGCTATTATTACGACACGATACGCGCCCAGTGGAACGAAAGGTTCACCCTGTTCCGATAATGCGCCGCAGGCCGCGCAGGGAAGTGCGGACGCAGCGCCGTACGGCCCGCCGCATCGGCACGGCAAGGGCGGCAGACCGGCGCCCGTCACCCGGCGGCGGCCGCGAATACGCCGAACAGGCCGCCGGGCCGGCGAAGAAGTCTTCTTTCGCCTAAAAATCAAAAAAATCGTCCGTTTATTGCCAATTAAAAATAAAAGATTAACTTTGCGTCCGAAAGGAAAACCGATATGCACCGTTTGGGGCGTGCCGGTACGACAAAGGACATAAAGAGGCGCGAATCCGGAATTTCCGGACCTTTTTGTGCCCTTTATTGTTTAGGCTGCAAACGGAATCGACCCGCCGCGGTGTTGCCGTATGGGGAAAATTGCTTATATTTGCACCGGACGAAAGGATGTGCAGGTCCTATGGGTAGGAATGCACGCGAGCGAATGTTTCAATAAACCGAATCAAAACGACTGACAACCGCACTTCGTCTGCGGAGGTGTCCCCAAGGTGTGCCCATGTGTGAAGAGCCGCAAACCGAACAGCAATGGTACGCAATACGTGTCACGTACAGCCGGGAAATGGCCGCAAAGAGCTATCTGGACAGTATCGGGATCGAGAGCTACGTACCCATGCACTTCGCTGAACGGACCTACGGCGGCAAAAGACGCAAGGTCTGGGAGCCGCTGATCCACAACCTGCTGTTCATCCGCACATCGGCCGACCGGCTGCGGGAGATAAAAGCGACCACCACCCTTCCGATCCGCTACATCATGGACCGCGAAAGCAAATCGCCGACGGTTATTCCGGAGCGGCAGATGCAGGACTTCATGGCCGTCGTCGCCACGCAGAACGAGCACGTCGAAATCGTCGCGCCGCAGGACGTGGATCTGGAAAAGGGAGATCCGGTACGCGTCACGGAGGGCATATTCGCCGGAATCGAAGGCCGCTACATCCGCCACAAGGGACACAGCAAGGTCGCCGTGGCGATCCGCAACGTCGCAACCGCCCTGACGGCCTATATTCCGCTGAAATACATCGCAAAGATAGATTAGCAATTCATTTTATATCCATACGTAATCCGACATACGTTCAATACGGAAATTAACGCCTCTAAATTTTCGATTTATGAAACAAGTCATGCAGGAATCCCTGCTGATCAAGCTTCCTGTAATTATCGGTGATCTATTTCTACTCAATCTTTCTTGGATATTCGCGCTGACGCTGTTTCCCCAGCCGGCATATGTCGCCCACTCGCTGGAGATATTCGCCTGTCTCAACATCTGTTTCATCCCCGGACTTTCGTGGTTCGGCGTGATCCTCTCTTCGCGGATCGTTCCCTACGAGGAGATCATACGCCGCGTGTTTTACGTCGTACTCTGCCACATCGGATTCTTTACACTGATACAGACCGTATGGAGTTACGGCCTGCTGCCGCTCCGGCTGATCGGCGTCTTCTACATATCGCTCACCGTCGCGCTGATGCTGTGGCGCTACATCTGCCGCATGGCGGTCAAGATCACCCGCGGACACGGACGCAACTCGCGGCGGGTCATCATCGTCGGCAGCAAGGACAATGCGCTGGAGGTGTATCACGAAATGGTGGACAACACCAGCACCGGCTACCGCGTACTCGGTTTTTTCAGCAACCATGACGACAAGGCCCTGCCCGGCAACACCCCGTGTCTGGGCAGCGTAGACGAAGCCCTGCCGTGGCTGAAACGCCATCCGGTCAACGAGGTGTACTGCTGCCTCTCCACCGACCGCTATCTGGAGGAGATATTCCCGATCATGGACTACTGCGAAAACAATTTCGTGCGGTTCTACTATGTGCCCAACCTGCGCAACTACATGAAACGCGCGATGAACCTCGAACTGCTGGGCAACGTACCGATCCTCTATATCCGCGAAGAGCCGCTGCGGCAGGTTTCGAACCGTTTCGTCAAACGCGCGTTCGACGTCGCGGTATCCGGCGCCTTCCTCTGCACACTCTTCCCCGTCGTCTATCTCTTCGTGGCCTTGGGCATCAAGCTGACTTCGAAAGGCCCGGTATTCTTCATTCAGGAGCGCAGCGGCGAAAACGGCCGCACGTTCGGCTGCATCAAGTTCCGGTCGATGCGCGTAAACGACGAGGCCGACCGGGTGCAGGCGACGAAAAACGATCCGCGCAAGACCCGTTTCGGCAGCTTCCTGCGCAAATCGAGCATCGACGAGCTTCCCCAGTTCATCAACGTGCTGAAAGGCGACATGTCGATCGTCGGTCCCCGTCCCCACATGCTCCAGCACACCGAGCTTTACTCCAAGCTGGTCAATAAATACATGGTGCGCCACCTGATCAAGCCCGGCATCACGGGCTGGGCGCAAGTGACGGGATACCGCGGCGAGACCCACGAGTTGAGCCAGATGGAGGGCCGCGTGCGCCGCGACATCTGGTATCTCGAAAACTGGTCTCTGCTGCTGGATATACGCATCATGCTCCTGACGGTGTGGAATGCGCTGAAGCGGGATGAAAACGCATATTAATTCACTTGAATAATGAAAGGCCTTATTTTGGCGGGTGGCAGCGGCAGCCGCCTGTATCCGATCACGAAGGGGGTCAGCAAGCAGCTGCTTCCGGTCTACGACAAGCCGATGGTCTACTACCCGCTCTCGGCGCTTCTTCTAGCGGGCATCCGCGAAATCCTCGTGATCTCGACTCCGGAGGACCTTCCGGGTTTCCGGCGTCTGCTGGGCGACGGCTCCGACTACGGCGTGCGTATCGACTACGCGGCACAGCCATCTCCGGACGGTCTTGCACAGGCTTTTCTGATCGGCGAGGATTTCCTCGGCGGCGATTCCGCGTGCCTCGTTCTTGGCGACAACATCTTCTACGGTTCCGGTTTCACGGGTCTTCTTCGCGAGGCCGTCCGTACGGCCGAGGAGGATGGCAAGGCCACGGTCTTCGGCTACCGCGTCGACGATCCGGGCCGCTACGGGGTCGCGGAGTTCGACGATAAGGGCAACTGCCTTTCGATCGAGGAGAAACCCGCCCATCCGAAGTCTAACTACGCAGTCGTGGGCCTGTACTTCTATCCGAACAAGGTCGTGGATGTGGCCAAGAGCATCAAGCCCTCGGCCCGCGGGGAGCTTGAGATCACGAGCGTGAACCAGTGTTTCCTGCAAAGCGGCGAGCTGAAGGTGCAGACGCTCCAGCGCGGCTTCGCATGGCTGGATACGGGCACGCACGACTCCTTGGCCGAGGCCTCGATCTTCGTGGAGGTCATCGAGAAGCGTCAGGGACTTAAGATCGCCTGTCTGGAAGGCATCGCCTACCGCAACGGGTGGATCACGGCGGACAAGCTGCGCGCACTTGCCGAGCCGATGCTCAGGAACCAGTACGGACAATACCTTTTGAAACTCCTCGACGAAAAATAATCCCATGAAAGTTCTGACAACCGCCATAGACGGCGTTGTTATCCTAGAGCCGGAGGTTTTCGGCGACGCGCGGGGCTACTTCTTCGAGAGCTACTCGCAGCGCCGTTTCGACGCAGAGGTCCGTCCCGTGCGCTTCGTGCAGGACAACGAATCGCACTCACGCTACGGCGTGCTGCGGGGCCTCCATTTCCAGAAAGGGCGGTACTCCCAGTCGAAACTCGTCCGCGTGGTCCGGGGCCGCGTGCTCGACGTCGCGGTGGATATCCGCCGCGGCTCCCCCACGTTCGGCCGCCACGTGGCGGTGGAGCTGACGGAAGACAACAAGCGTCAGTTCTTCATTCCGCGGGGCTTCGCGCACGGCTTCGCCGTGCTGAGCGACGAAGCGACGTTCCAATACAAGTGCGACAACCCCTACGCCCCCGAATCGGAGGGCGCCATTGCATGGAACGACCCGTCGCTGGGTATCGACTGGCGTCTGGCCCCCGAAGATGTCGTCCTCTCGCCCAAGGACAGCGCCCACCCGCTGCTGTCGGAGGCCGGGGAACTGTTCGACTATAACGAAGACTATTATGCTTAATATCCTGATTACGGGCGCGAACGGTCAGCTTGGCAGCGCCCTGCGGCGTCTGGGCTGTGTCTCGCCCCACAACTATATCTGTACGGACGTCGCGGAACTAGACATCACCGATGCGGCTGCCGTTCTGCGAACGGTCGAGGAGCGGCGCATCGACGTTATCGTAAACTGCGCGGCCTACACCGACGTGGAGCGGGCCGAGGAGGACGAACCGCGTGCGGACCTGCTGAACCACAAGGCTGCGGGCAACCTCGCGGCGGCGGCCAAGGCGACGGGCGCGACGCTGTTCCACGTCTCGACGGACTACGTCTTCGACGGCACGGCCCATACGCCCTACAGGGAGGATACGGCTCCCTCGCCGCTGGGAGCCTACGGGCGTACGAAGCTTGCGGGCGAACGCGCCGTCATGGCGTCCGGGTGCCGGTATCTGATCTTCCGCACGGCGTGGCTCTATTCGGAGTACGGACACAACTTCCTGAAGACGATGCTGCGTCTGACTTCGGAGCGGGATACGCTGCAGGTGGTCTTCGACCAGATCGGCACTCCGACCTACGCCGGGGACTTGGCGCTTGCGATCTTCTCGATCATCGAGTCGGAACGCTACGCGGGCAACGAGGGCGTGTACCACTTCACCGACGAGGGCGTCTGCTCGTGGTACGACTTCGCGACGGAGATCGCCGCGGCCGCGGGTCACGACTCATGCCGCATCATCCCCTGCCACACGTCGGAGTTTCCGACCAAGGCCCAGCGCCCGGCCTACTCGGTGCTGGACAAAACCAAGATCAAGACCACCTTCCAGATGGACATCCCCCACTGGAGGGAGGCTATGATCTACTGCCTGAAACAACTCGCCGAATAATCCAATCACTATGCAACGCACTATCCTCATCACGGGCGGCGCGGGCTTCATCGGCTCGCATGTGGTCCGTCTTTTCGTGACCAAATACCCCGATTACCGGATCGTCAACCTCGACAAGCTGACCTATGCTGGCAACCTTGCCAACCTGCGGGACATCGAGGAGCGGCCGAACTACACTTTCGTCAGGGGCGACATCTGCGACTTCGAGGCGATGCGTGAACTGTTCCGGCAGTACGGCATCGACGGGGTGATCCACCTCGCAGCCGAGAGCCACGTGGACCGCTCGATCAGGGATCCGTTCACCTTCGCGCGTACGAACGTCATGGGCACGCTGTCGCTGCTCGAAGCTGCGCGGGAGCATTGGAACGGCAATTGGGCGGGCAAGCTGTTCTACCACATCTCGACCGACGAAGTGTACGGTGCGCTGGAGCTGACCCGCCCCGCGGGGGACCCTGCGGGCTGCGAGAGCGGCGGCGGTCCTTTCGGCGAGGAGTTCTTCACCGAGGAGACGAAGTACGACCCGCACAGCCCCTACTCGGCGTCGAAGGCTTCGTCGGACCACTTCGTGCGGGCCTACCACGACACGTACGGCATGCCGACGCTGGTTACGAACTGCTCGAACAACTACGGGCCCTACCAGTTCCCGGAGAAGCTGATTCCGCTGTTCATCAACAACATCCGCCACCGAAGGCCGCTGCCCGTGTACGGCCGCGGGGAGAACGTCCGCGACTGGCTCTACGTCGAGGACCACGCACGGGCCATCGACGTGATCTTCCACAAGGGCAAGGTCGCCGACACGTACAACATCGGGGGTTTCAACGAATGGAAGAACATCGACCTGATACGGGTGATCGTCAAAACCGTGGACCGGCTGCTGGGCAATCCCGAAGGCGCTTCGGAAAAGCTGATCACGTATGTCGCCGACCGCGCGGGTCACGACCTGAGATACGCCATCGACTCGCGCAAACTCAAAGACGAGCTGGGCTGGCAGCCCAGCCTGCAGTTCGAAGAGGGGATCGAAAAGACCGTCCGCTGGTACCTCCAGAACCAAAAATGGATGGACGACATTACTTCAGGAGAGTATGAAAAATACTACCAAAGCATGTACAAGGAGAGGTAGTTCCGACCGCATGACATGCAAATCGCTGGCAAACAACCACACACATCCATCAGATTAACATGGGGGAAACCATGTCGGTGAAATCCGAGAACAACAAACGGATCGCAAAAAATACCTTTTTGCTGTATTTCCGCATGCTATTCACCATGGGGGTATCTTTGTATACATCCCGCGTGGTATTGAATACATTGGGTGTAGAGGATTTCGGCATCTACAACGTGGTCGGGGGCGTGGTAGTCATGTTCTCCTTTTTAAACAGCTCCCTGGCCACGGCCACGCAACGCTTCCTGAATTACGAAATGGGACAGGGCAATGCCCTGAAGTTGGAAAAGGTTTTTTCGATTGCACTGACCGGACACTACCTGATCGCGCTATCCGTCATTCTGTTGGCCGAGACGATCGGACTATGGTTCGTCAGCACCCAGTTGGAAATTCCGGCGGAACGCATGCACGCAGCATTGTGGGTATACCAATTTTCAATCCTGACCCTGGCCGTTTCGATCATCAGCGTCCCGTATAATGCAGTGATCATCGCCCACGAGCGAATGAAAGTCTTCGCCTACGTTTCGATCGCGGAAGTTTCGCTCAAACTGACGGTCGTTTTCCTGCTCGTATACTTGTCTTTCGACAAATTGGTCCTCTACGCATTCCTGCTGCTTGTCGTAGCAGTCATTGTCAGAATGATCTATGCCACCTATTGCAAGCGGAATTTCACAGAGTGCAAGTACCGCTTTATCTTCGAGAAAGACCTTTTTGCCCAGATGTTCTGCTTCTCGGGATGGATGTTTACCGGCACCCTCTCCAACCTCTTCAGCAGCCAGGGCGTGAATATCCTGATCAACATGTTCTTCGGGCCTATCCAGAATGCGGCCCGGGGAATAGCCTACCAGATACAGGGGACAGTGAATGCTTTCGTCACAAATTTCATGGTAGCCGTACAGCCTCAGATCGTAAAATCCTATTCACAGGGGAATTACAGTTATATGTACAAGTTGGTCTTCATGGCATCCAGATACTCTTTTTACCTGCTGTTCCTGCTGTCACTGCCGGTTTTACTACAAACACAGTATCTATTGCAACTCTGGCTGAAAAACGTGCCCGACTACTCCGTGCTGTTCACGCAACTGGTCGTTATCGACCTGTTGATCAACTCTTCGTTCACCCCGATTGCTTCGGTAGCCTTCGCATCCGGGAAAATACGCAATTACCAGCTCGTCGTTTCCGCAGGCTACCTGCTCACTTTCGCATTGACCCTGCTGTTTTACCAACTCGGATTCCCGTCCTACGTAGCCTTCGTCGTAGCGATAATCATATCCTTCATCGGATTGTTCGCCCGTTTGTACGTATTGAGACATTCCGTCCATTTTCCTTCGAAAAAATATATCCATAAGGTTTTCCTCGTGCAGGCGAAAGTCGGGATTATCGCCATCGTCATCCCGGCTGTATTTGTGTACTATGCCTCCCCTACTTTTTTTCATTTCGCAATTACCGTTCTGATCTCGTCCGTCTCTATTGCAGGCACGACATGGTGCTGGGGGCTCGGCCCTGAAGAACGGCTGTATATACGGAACAAGATACGCGGTTATTTTCACAGAAAAATATGATCACTATCCATCGCCCTGACTTCTCCCAGAGAGGAGAATATGCCAGAATACAGTCACTGGTCGACATCGACGGCAACAGGAATACCATCTGGTTTGAAGTCCGCAGGGAATACGGGGAATATCTCTGCTGGGAACGCTCGGATGCTTTCGTCATAGGTCTCCTGAACTATGCGATGCGCAACGGGCATGACATCACGTGCGAAGCCCCGATGGGCGAAGATCTGCATTACCAAATAACGACTTACCTGATCGAGGCCATTGCCAAAGGTGACGCCCGCATGTACCACACCCGCATTACGGCAGAGGTCGACCACAGTGAACTGCCCTGTGACAATGCCGTAGGGACAGGCATCTCATGCGGCATAGATTCCTTTCACGCCCTGGCCGGGAATAACGATGCAAAATACCCGAAGCACCGGATCACACACCTCACGTTCAATAACGTGGGATCACACGGGGAAGGGGAACACGCCCGTCGGTTGTTTGCAGAAAGGAAAGAGCATTCGCGGAAATTCTGTGAGGAATTCGGGTTCAAGTTCGTCGAATCGAACTCCAATATCATGGATGTAATTCCGCAGGATCACTACCAAACCCATACTTTTACCAGTTCCTTTGCAATCTACTGTCTCCAGAAATTGTATTCGGTATACTATTATGCCTCAGGCCAGCCATTTGCAGAATTTTCCCTTTCGGACAATTACGATCGGGATTGCGCCTATTACGACCTGCTTTTGGCCGAAGCGTTTTCGACCCGGAATCTGAGGATCCATTCGGAAGGCGGAGCACTGACCCGATTGGAGAAAACAAAACGCGTTATCACTTATGCCCCATCGTACAATTATCTGAACGTGTGTACAATCACAGCCGCAAATTGCGGCAAATGCGAGAAATGTTCCCGCACGCTCCTGTCCCTGGAGGCACTGGGGCAACTGGAGTTATATAAAAATGTCTTCGATATCGGCTGTTACCAATCGCACAAGAGGGATTATCTGATATTCTTATACGGACAACGTTGGTTGAAAAACCATACCTATATCGAACTCTATCCCTTTTTCAAGAAACAGATCACTCCGGCAATCCGCATTGCCGCCTATATAAAATTCTCCAAAGACTTTTTCGTATCCTGCATACGGGGCACCCGTCTCGAACGGATGCTAAGAGGGCTGAAAAAGAAAATTACTAAATGCAACGCATAGTTTATTTCGACTTTCTCAGGGGCATAGCCATTATCATGGTCGTATGTCTTCACTGCATCGACTATTCCGCCATGGAAGGTCCCGTTCTGAATCTTTTCGGGGTGGAATTCAGGAACCTGCTGAATGCGGCCGTCCCGCTGTTTCTGGCGATATCGGGTTATTTCATGGCAAATAAAAAAACAGACACCCCGACTGCATATAAAGAGTTCCTGAAAAGACAGGCGGTAAAGGTATACATTCCCATGCTGGTCTGGTCGGTTCCCTATCTGATCCTGGCGTACCTGCACCGGGAAAATTCCGTGACCTCGTGGCTACTTTTTTTCTTCGGCGGATTCTCCATCTACTACTTCATTATCCTTATCGTCCAGTATTACGCACTGCTGCCCTTAATGCAGAAAATGGGACGCTCCCTAAGGGGGGGGGTGCTGGCAGCCGTCGCAATCAGCATCGCCTGCATATCCTGTTTGGAAATCCTGCTTTATGTATATCGGATGGAAATACCATTGATCGTATATGCCGGGCCGTTCCCGCTGTGGATCATGTTCTTCGTGATCGGAATCTATCTACGGAACCATACGGTTCAAATGAAATACGTTTACCCGCTGGTGCTTCTTTTCTTCCTGCTGTCCGTCGCAGAAAGCTTCGTCATCATGCACTGCACAGGACAGGTAACGGGGCTCGGCATCAAGGTCTTTTCGTTCCTTTTTTCGCTCTATTTCATTATCATGCTATTCGCAAGTCCCCTGCAACGCTATCTAACTGCCCGTAAAGATCGCTTCATTGTCCGCAGCATCGCCAAGGTCGGGGAAATATCCTTCGGCATTTATCTGATCCACATGCTGGTAAATATGGTACTGAACAAATTATGCGGCTACCACGACTTCAATTTCATATTGGTTCTGACAATAAGTATTGTTGTCATCGTTGCCACCATGAAATTGGTGCCGACTTCCATCCGCAAATACATAGGCTTTTCATAACATGATCGAAATCCGGAATAAACGGGATTGCTGCGGTTGCAACGCATGCGTACAAAAATGTCCCCAGCAGTGCATCGGACAGTCCGAAGACGCCGAAGGATTCATTTACCCTCAAGTAGATAAGGCCCGGTGTGTCGGTTGCGGCCTATGCGAAAAAGTATGCCCGGTCATCAACCAAAATCCCAAAAGCAAACCTTTGAAAGTCATGGCCGGCCGAAACGGAAATGAAGAAATCCGGATGGTAAGTTCGTCGGGTGGAGCTTTCACTTTGCTGGCCGGAGAGATCATCGGCCGGGGCGGGGTTGTCTTCGGTGCCCGGTTCGACGAGAACTGGAATGTCGTACACAGTTACACCGAATGTACGGACGGACTGGCTGCATTCCGGGGCAGCAAATACGTACAAAGCAGGATCGGGGAGACATTCAGTCAGGCTGAGAAGTTCCTGAAACAGGGCCGTGAAGTGTTGTTCACCGGAACCCCGTGCCAGATTGCGGGATTACGCCGGTTCCTCGGAAAAGAATACGACAATTTACTCTCTATGGACATCGTATGCCACGGAGTTCCCAGTCCGGGTGTATGGAAAGAGTATTTGAAACAAACAACTCAGAATTTATCTCCGATCGGACGTATCGTCGGGATAAATTTCCGCGACAAGCGCACCGGCTGGAAAGAGTACAGCTTCTCACTCCATATTTCGTCACCGGACAAAGAGGTTCTGCATACCGAAAAGTTCTACCGGAACAAGTATATGCGCGGATTCCTCGCCAATTTATATCTGCGGCCATCCTGTCATCAATGTCCGTCAAAATCAGGCAAATCCGGAGCCGACATTACATTGGCGGACTTTTGGGGAATCGAACATATAGCGCCAAGGCTGGATGACGACAAAGGAACCGGATTGATACTGGTCAATACGGTCAAAGGGAAACGCATATACGATAAATTGCCAATTATTTCGGAAGAGATTATATACGGGCAGGCTCTGAAAGGAAACCATTCGATCGAAATTTCAGCTCCCGTCCCGCCGCAAAGGGAATGTTTTTTCGAGAACCTCGGAAAAGAGGATTTTTCCCGGCTGGTAAACCGGCTTACGAAAGTCCCGCTCACGATAAGGTTGCGTCGGGCGGCAAGACGGCTTATTAAAAAATTACGATGAAAATAGGCATATTGACCCAACCGCTGCAGAGGAATTACGGCGGGATACTCCAATGCTACGCGCTGTGCGAAGTATTGAAGGGATTGGGGCATGAAGTGTGCGTGCTGGACAGACACCACCATACCCCTTTCCTGCGAAAAGTGCTCCGCAGCGCAAAAAGAATACTACTTTATTGTCTCGGCGCAGAAAAAAAGGAAAACATCTTGTCCATATGGATGACCGCCGGTCAAATGCGGACAATCAGCCGGCATACCTCGGCGTTCATCGACAGGCATATCCCTCATACCCGGCCGCTCTTGGGAACAAAAGCGCTCCGGCAGGCGGCCGGCAACGAGCACATAGATGCATATGTCGTGGGTAGCGACCAAGTATGGCGTCCGGTCTTCTCCCCCTGCATCGCCAATTATTTTATCGATTTCGACCACCGGGACAATATCGTTCGGATCGCCTACGCAGCATCGTTCGGGGTCGACACATGGGAATACGACCGGCAAACGCAACAGGTGTGTGCCGGTTATGCAAAAAAATTCGATGCCATATCCGTGCGCGAGGACTCCGGAGTTACATTATGCCGAAATTATCTGGGAGTCGCGGCGGAACATGTCCTCGACCCAACAATGCTGCTCAGGCGGGAACAGTACGAGAAACTGGCAACGGATCGGCACACCCTTGCAAGCAAAGGGAACCTGCTGACCTATATCCTAGACCCGTCCCCGGAAAAATCAACGATCGTCGGCAACGTGTCCCGGAAATTGGGTCTGACTCCGTTTAGCGTGATGCCGCACCGGGAAGCGGACGTCCTGAACTGCGCGATGTATCCGGAAGAGTGTACCTCCCCAGCCGTAGAACAATGGCTGCGCGGGTTCATGGACGCCCGGTATGTCGTTGTCGATTCTTTCCACGGCTGCGTGTTCTCCATCCTGTTCAACAAACCGTTCATCGCCATAGCCAACTGCAGCAGGGGCGAAACCCGTTTCACTTCCCTGTTAAGGACGTTCGGCCTCGAAGGCCGGTTGATTCATAATGCCGGGGAATTGACCGACAGCCTGATAACGGCTCCGGTCGATTGGGAGCGATGTAACGGAATATTGCAGTCGGAGCGGAGAAAAGCCCTTCTTTTCCTCCGAACAAACCTTAACAAATAGACATGGAGTTTTACATTTACCTTGTTTTGATCGTACTCTTTTTATCGCTCGTAAAAAGGGCCAACAACAAAGTCGTATACATAGGAGTCGCTTTCGCCTTGTTCTTTCTGGCCGCCTACCGGAGTCTGGGGGTGGGAACAGATTCCGAGGCGTATTACACAATATATTACCAATATGCCAATAACGACGCCTACGTAGCAGCCAACGAAAATTATAAAACCGCGGAATTCATCTGGCTGGCAATGTTAAGGTATTTCCGCAACGCGAACAATTACAGGGGAGTTTTGGTCATGTTGGCTGCCTTGAACGCCATACCGCTCTTCTATGCACTCAACAAGCAAAGCAAATGGCCGCTGTTCTCGGTTTTCCTTTATATCTCGCTGTACTTTTACGGGAACTCCATGAACGCGATGCGCCAGTCGGTGGCAATGTCCTTCCTGTTGTTGGCCATCCCCTTTTTGGAGAAAGACAAAAACCAATATTACCTGCTGCTGATGCTATTGGCAATGGCCATACACATGTCTGCTTTATATGTCTTCCTGTTCGTCTGGGCGTTTTATAAAGCGAACTTGAATTTCGACAACAAACTCAAATATGCGCTCGCAATAGCCATCAGTTTCACTATCGGCATGTTCTTTACGGCATGGTTCAAGGAGACTCTCAAACCCATAGCCAATTTATTCGCTTCGAGCAACTATGACTATTACCTAAGCGGGGGAAGCGTTAACGAATCGAGGAACCTGCTCTCCAACCTTGGGCTCAATCTGGTGGCCGTATTCATGCTGTACATCAATAAGGACGCGAACAATATATATTTCAAATTATATATCCTCGGAGTAATCATGGTCAACTTACTTGCCGGACTGGGTGCATTTTCAGGCCGTATTGCCAGTTATTTCAGCCTGATGCAGATCGTGGCCATCCCGCACCTTCTATATCTGGTCAAAAAAACATTCCAGAAATATTTGTATACCGTGATATTCATTGCGTATGGGCTTTCCGTCTATATTTATTATCTCTTTAAAAATCTCAGCGAGATCGTACCCTATTCCAATATATTCAGTAATTGACCGCTCTGATGTTCTCCGTTGTAATCCCCTTGTATAATAAACAAGACTGTATCCGCAATACCGTACAGTCCGTATTGAATCAAACGTTCCCCGATTTTGAAATAAATATCGTAGACGACGGATCGACGGACCGCAGCTTGGAAATCGCACGCCAATTCGATGATCCCCGGATCAGGGTCTTTTCCAAACCGAACGGCGGCGTATCGTCCGCCCGCAATTACGGGATAAGGCAATCCCGGAAAAAGTATATTGCGTTTCTCGACGCTGACGACCTTTGGTATCCGGATTATCTTAGCGAAATCGCACGCCTGATAGATAAGTATCCCGGATGCGGCATCTATTCGGCTGGATACATTTTACGGAAAAAACACCGGGAGATCCGATATGCCTATCCGACCGAAGGTGTCATACAAGATTATTTCAAAGAATACTTCAAACACAAAAGTCCATTTTGCAATGCTTCGTGTGCTGTAATCCCGGTGGAAGCTTTCGGGAAAGTTGGTTATTTTCCAGAGAATCTGCATACAGGCGAAGACTTGTATATGTGGATGGCCATCGCCGTACACTATAATGTATGTGTTACGCCAAATATCCTGATGAGTTACGAGTATCAGGAATCGACATTCAATGACCGCCTCGAAAAAAACATATATATACAAGGTGATTTATTCAAAAAGCTCTGCGAGTCCCAAAATACATATCTGAACGAAATCATTGCACGTTTGGTAATTACAGACGCTATTTTTCAGGCATTGAGAAATAATAAAGACGTATCGAAGAGTGTTGAGAAAAAATTCAATTACACCAAATTCAACAGAACAGAGCTATTATATCTTCGAATTCTGAACCGAACCCCGGCTTGGAGCAACAAGATCATCCGCAACGGATGGAAATTAGGTTCAGCTATTAAAACCTATTTATTAGGGATAATGGGAAGATAGAGACACAAGAAAACATCCAATGAGATCGCCCCATATCTATGAACAAACAAAATAACGATCCATGCGAATTTTAATATTGAATCCGATTCTTTATACCGCCGAAAGCAATGCAATCCCGACCGTATCTTCAATTAAAGACACGATGATCTACAATTTATGTCTTGGATTTAAACAATTGGGGCATGACATAACATTGGCGGCAGCAATGGAATACCAACCATGCAAGAAAGAAGAATATGATTTTAAAATTTTGTTTTTCAAATCGGACTTGAAAAGAATCTTTCCACCGTCCGTACTTCCGTTCTCACGAGATCTGTGGAAACACCTAAAACAGAACAGTCAACAATACGATCTCATAATCAGCAGCGAGGTATTTTCTTTTCAAAGTCTATTTGCGTCGCTATTATACCCTCGCAAAACCATAGTATGGCATGAATTGGCCTTACATCCTAGAAAACTGCATAAGCTGCCGTCGAAGATATGGTACAATTGCATTGCGCCGCTATTCATGCGAAAAATACTTGTAGTCCCCCGTTCCGAAGCTGCTTATGATTTCATAAAAAGATACCATAAAAAAACAACGACTGAATGTATTGAACATGGAGTTAATATCGAGAAATTTGCGGTATCGGCAGAAAAAAAAGATTTTTTCATCGTCATTTCTCAATTAATAGAACGTAAAAACATTTCCTCGATTATTACGAAATTCGCAGCCTTGATAAAGGATAAACAATATAAAGACTTTAAATTGTATGTCATAGGACAAGGCCCCTTGGAGGAACAACTCAAAAGACAATCCATAATTTCCGACACACAAAACAATATAATATTTACCGGGTTCCTGCCCCATGTCCAAATGAGCGAATATACAGCTCACGCAAAAGCGTTATTGATCAATACGTACCAAGACAATAACATGGTTTCCATTCCTGAAACACTCTCCTGCGGAACTCCGGTCATTTCGAATACCGTTCCCACGAACTCCTATATTATAAACAGCCATCAATTAGGTATAGCAAAAGATAATTGGGATGAACACGATTTGAAAGAGATTATTGCGAATAATTCCTTCTATGTAAAAAACTGCATTGCATACCGAGATAATCTGGCCAACAGCCATATTGCCCAGACTTTCCTAGACATCTTTCAGGATAAAAAAATAGCCGAAAATATAAAATAAAGACAGATGACTATAAACAGAATCAACTGGCTATCCGTCCTTCAAGGGTGGAGCATGTTACTGGTCGTCATCGGGCATGTGACATTGACGAATGTGTTCCAAGATCCCGAAACCCCCGTCAGTGCGGAGATCGAACGGATCATATACAGTTTTCACATGCCGCTATTCATGTTCATTTCCGGATTTCTGTTTTACCTGACAAAAATAGGGCGGAACAAGAGATACGTGGAGACCATCGGAGACAAGGCAAAAAGGTTGCTGATCCCCTATGCCGCATTCACCTGCGCAACGTTCTTTCTGAAATATGCCTTCAATCCGCTAATGAGACGGCCGGTAGACTTTTCATGGTCGGAAATCCTCGACATAGTTACGTTTAGATCCAATCCGTTGGCTGAAATGTGGTTCATATCGACTCTCTTCGTTCTGTTCCTGTTCTTCCCCATATACAAATGGTCGCTGGGCGGCAAGATGAAAAGCGTGTTCGTGTTTTGTGCCGCCCTGCTCATCTATTTCTTCTTCCCGAAGGATATAGAAGTATTCTGCATTTCATATGCGTCCAGCTATCTGCTCTTTTTTTATACGGGAATATTGATCTCCAAATACGGGGGGGGGAAATTCTTGGACACTCCCGTACTCCTTTGGTGCTGCACGGCATTGATGGTAGTATGTTCACTGTATCCCGGCATTCCGCTATTGAATATATTCGTCGGGATATTTTTCTCGCTGACCCTTTGCATGTTTTTATCACGGCGCTTTCCCGGCCTTTTCGGAAGCTTCAGGGAGTATACGTTCCAAATTTTCCTGATGGGAATATTCTTCCAGATAGCAATCCGGTTCATCTATGCCAGACTCGGAATGGCTGGCCTCTACTGGCCTTTGTACGTCGTGAGCATCCTGCTGGCTTTGTATATGCCGGTACTGATCTCCAAAGCCATCCGGAAAACAGGCAGCAAGGCGCTGGCCAGATGCTTCGGGTTATAAAGCCTCATCGGCATTTTCAACAGGTCGGATTGCCATGTACAATTGCGTAGACCATATCCCATGATCCATGAAAATACTGTTAGCCAATAAATTTTATTATCCCCGGGGAGGGGATTGCACCTACATCCTGAACCTGAGGAATCTCCTTGAGTCGCACGGGCATGAAACGGCCGTTTTCGCCATGCAATATCCGGAAAACATACCCTCCCCATGGAGCGGTTATTTTCCAAGCGAAATAAAATTCACGCCCGGATTGAAAATGCTGGAAGCCTTCTTCCGGCCATTCGGCACGGGAGAGGTCAAGCGCAAATTCACCAAACTGCTGGACGACTTCCGCCCCGACATCGTGCACTTGGGCAATATTCATACGCAACTCTCGCCCGTTCTCGCCAAGATCGCGCACGGAAAAGGGATAAAAGTTGTCTGGACATTGCATGACTACAAACTCCTGTGTCCACGTTACGACTGCCTGCGCAACGGTGCGACCCTCTGCGAGGCATGCTTCTCGGACAAACACAAGGTCCTCGAATACAAGTGTATGAAAAATTCGCGCATAGCCAGCTACATCGCTTATCGGGAAGCCCTGAAATGGCCGCGTGAAAAACTGGAGAACTACACGGATGCTTTCATCTCCCCAAGCCGGTTCCTGAAGGACAAAATGGTGCAGGGCGGATTTACAAAGGAGAAAATACGTACATGCTGCAATTTCATAAATACCGCGAAAGTACGGCGGGAAAACTATGACAAGGACGATTATTATTGTTATGTCGGCCGACTGTCGCACGAAAAAGGGATCGGAACGTTGATCGAGGCTGCAAAAGGACTACCCCTCAAACTAAAGATCATCGGCAACGGTCCACTGCAGGAGATACTGACAGCACAGGCTGCGGGAGCGGATATCGAACTGCTCGGATACAGACAATGGGACGAGATAAAGGAGATTGTCGGTAAGGCACGGTTCTGCGTACTCCCCTCGGAATGGTATGAGAACAACCCGTTTTCCGTCATCGAATCTCAGTGCTTGGGCACACCCGTTTTGGGCGCCCGGATCGGCGGCATCCCCGAACTGATAGACGAAGGCAAGACCGGAATGCTGTTCATGCCCGGAAACGCAGAAGAGCTGAAAACTCAGATCGCCCAAATGTTCGCAACCCCGTTCGAATACCGTCAGATCGCACTCGACGCCCAAAAAAGATATTCGGCAGAGAGGTACTATACAGAACTTATGAAAATCTACAACAACATATAAAATGAATACCCGGAATATCCCGCACCCCACCGACGCCAGCATTATCCTGACCTATCGTTGTCCGATGAAATGCAAGATGTGCAACATCTGGTTCAACCCCACGAAAAAAGACGACGAGATCAAAGCTGCGGACCTCCGTACGCTGCCGCGCCTGAAATTCATCAACCTTACCGGCGGAGAACCTTTCGTCCGCGAGGATCTGGCGGAGATCGTGGAGGAGTGCTACAAACATACGGACCGCATCGTCATCTCCACGTCCGGATGGTTCGAAGACAAAGTCGTGGCATTGGCCAAACAGTTCCCGAACATCGGCATCCGCATCTCGATCGAAGGCCTGAGCTGCAAGAACGACGAGCTGCGCGGACATGCCGGCGGCTTCGACAAAGGGCTGAGAACACTGCTCACGCTGAAGCAAATGGGGCTGAAAGACATCGGATTCGGCTGCACCGTATCGAACAACAATTCCAAGGATATGCTCTCGCTCTATCAGCTGTCGCTGTCCTTGGGCATGGAGTTCGCTACGGCGGCTTTCCACAACTCCTATTATTTCCACAAGGACGACAACGTAATCACCAACAAGGACGAGGTGTGCAAAAACTTCGAACAGCTGATCGAATGGCAGTTGCAGGAGAACCATCCGAAAAGCTGGTTCCGCGCATGGTTCAATATGGGGCTGATCAACTACATCGAAGGCGGCCGCCGCATGCTGCCGTGCGAAGCGGGTTCGGCGAACTTCTTCATCGATCCTTTCGGCGAGGTGTATCCGTGCAACGGTCTCGAAGAGAAATACTGGCAGAAATCTATGGGCAATATCCACGAAACGCCCGACTTCATGAATATCTGGGAGAGCGACCGGGCGCAGGAAGTCCGCGCCATGGTCCGGAAATGCCCGAAAAACTGCTGGATGGTCGGTACGGCCAGTCCTGTAATGCACAAATACATGAAATACCCGCTGAGGTGGGCGCTCAGAAACAAGCTCCGCAGCCTGCGGGGAAAACCGGCCTGTCTGGACAAGAAGTGGTGCGATGTCGGCCAAGACCCGATGCAGGGCGATTTGCGGGAAAAATTCTAACCAAGCCGTGAATGCCAAAAAGAATGACCGTTTTCCGGCTATGAAAATAGTCGTCACCGGCACCCGTGGGATTCCCGGCATCATGGGCGGCGTGGAAACGCACTGCGAAGAGCTGTTTCCGCGTATCGCCCGGAAGGGATTCGACGTAACCGTAATACGGCGGAAAAGCTACGTGCACGACACGCTGCGGCAATACGAGGGAATCACGCTCGTCGATCTCGCAACCCCGAAAAAGAAGTCGTTCGAAGCGATCGTCCATACGTTCCGGGCCGTCCTCGAAGCCAAAAAGCTGAAAGCCGACATCATCCACATCCACGCCGTCGGCCCGGCGCTGCTGACGCCGGTCGCACGCCTGCTGGGACTGAAGGTGGTATTTACCCACCACGGACCGGATTACGACCGGGACAAATGGGGTGCGGCGGCCAAAACGGTACTCAGACTGGGTGAAATGATGGGCGCACGCTTCGCCAATGAAATCATCGTGATTTCGAACGTCATAAACGACATGCTGATCCGCAAATACCACCGCAAAGAGTGTCACCTGATTTACAACGGGGTTCCGGCTCCCCAGATCGTCGATTTTCCGGAATATCTCGAAGAAACGGGCGTCGAAAAGGGGAAATACATCTTCAGCATGTGCCGCTTCGTCCCGGAAAAGAACCTGCACCACCTGATCGAAGCTTTCTCGAAGACCGACAACAAGGGGTGCAGACTGGTGCTGGCCGGAGATACGGATTTCGAAGACGAGTACTCCGCAGGACTCAAAAAATACGCACGGGAACAGGGCGTCGTCCTGACCGGCTTCATCAAGGGGAAAAAGCTGCACGCCCTTCTCACCCACGCCCGCTGCTTCGTACTGCCCTCTTCGCACGAAGGGCTTCCGATCGCATTGCTGGAAGCGATGAGTTACAGACTGCCTGTCATCGTAAGCGACATTCCGGCCAATCTGGAGGTAGGTCTTGAAAAAGAGGCTTATTTCCCCGTCGGCGACATAGCCGCGCTGGCGCAGAAGCTCCAGCAGAACATCGACGCACCCTATCGGCAAAAGGAATATCCGATGGAAAAATACGACTGGGACGCTATCGCCGGACAAACGGCCGCAGTATATGAAAAATGCGCAAAGCCCCGGCCGGAGCGGTAAACTCAGACACTACCCTTCCCGGCTGATCTCAGCCACGGTCGCCCCGACGAATGCTATCAGCTCTGCCGGGGCGATTTTCAGTTGCAGGCCCCGGACGCCGGCGCTGATATAGATGAACGGATGCTCCCCGGCCGAAGAGTGGATATAAGTCGGGAAGCGCTTTTTCATGCCGACCGGCGAACAGCCGCCGCGTATATAACCCGTCACGGGCAGCAGTTCCTTCATCGGAATCAGATCGGCCTTCTTGTTGCCCGACACGCGGGCCGCGGCCTTGAGATCGACCTCATGATTCCCCGGCACCACGCAGACGAAGTATCCCGTCCGATCGCCTTTCAGCACGAGGGTCTTGAAAACCGTGGCGATCTCCTCGCCCAGCTGTTCAGCGACGTGCGTCGCCGCCAGATGCTCTTCGTCCACCTCGTAGGGAACGAGCTCGTAATTTATCTTCGCACGGTCGAGCAGCCGCGCCGCATTCGTCTTTTCGACTTTTCCGTGTGCCATCTCAGCTATTGATGTTCAATTTTTCGGCTTAAGTTGCGCAAAGGTAGTTTATTTTACCCGGATTGTCGCATTTTAGCTACATTTGTCAGATGCTTCGCCGAAAAATCACATACAAACCGCTCGCCTTTCTCATCGCGGTTCTGTTCCTCCCCACCGTCCTGCCGGCGCAGAGCACCCGTGTCCGCGGGCGCGTCACCGACGCCGCCGACGGCACGCCGATGCAGTTCGTGAGCGTCGTCTTTCCCGGCACCACGACGGGCATCACCACCGACGAGGCGGGCATCTACACACTCGAAACCCGCGACACGGTGAGCCGCGTGCAGGCCTCGATGGTCGGCTACGCCTCGCAGACCAAGCCGCTCGTGCAGGGAGGCTTCAACCAGATCGACTTCGCCCTCGAAGCCGTGGAGTTCGGCATCGGCAGCGTCGTCATCACCCCCGGCGACAACCCGGCGCATCCGATTCTGCGGGGCGTCATCCGCCGCAAGCCCCAGAACGATCCCGACCTGTACGACAGCTACACCTGCGCCACCTATACCAAGATGCAGCTCGACCTGACGAACATCAAGCCCCGGTTCCGCAGCAAGCGGCTGCAACGCAATTTCGGGTTCGTCTTCGACTACATCGACACCTCGGCGCTCACCGGACAGGCCTACCTGCCGGCCATGATCTCCGAAGCCACGGCCGACTATTACCACAGCAGGCGCACCCCCGCCGTTTCGCGCGAAATCATCCGCGCCAGCCGCGTGTCGGGCGTCGAGGACAGCTTCGCCATCGCCCAGTTCACGGGCCGGATGCACGGCAACGTCAATTTCTACGCCAATTACATCGACATCTTCAACGTCCGCTTCGCCAGTCCGCTCTCCGATTCGGGTCTGGCCTTCTACGACTATTTTCTGGTGGACAGCATGCAGGTGGAGGGGCGCAAAACCTACAAAATCCGTTTCCATCCCAAGCGGCTCGCCACGCCCGTACTCGACGGCGAAGTCAATATCGACTCGGCGTCGTACGCCCTGCAGTCGGCCTCGGCGCGCATGCCTAAGGGCGTCAATGTAAACTGGATCAAGCACCTGCGGCTCGAAAACGACAACCGCATCGTCGCCGACAGTACGTGGTTCCGCCACCGCGACCGGGTGTCGGCCGAATTTTCGATCGCCACGGGCGACTCGTCGAAGCTGACCTCGTTCATCGGCACGCGCGAAGTGGTCTACTCCGACGTGCGCGTCGGGGTTCCCATTCCCGACGAAGTCGCGCGCATGGACAACAACGTCGTCATCGGCGACGAAGAGGGAGTCAGCCGCACGGACGAAGCCTTCTGGGAACAAGTGCGCCCCTACCGGTTGAGCGACAAGGAGAAGGGCATCTACTCGATGGTCGATTCGGTGCAGAACGTGCCGCTCTACCGCAACATCTACACGCTCATCAACACCGTGATCGTCGGTTACTGGAACACCAAATACATCGGTATCGGCCCCTATTACAAACTGGCCAGCTTCAACAAACTCGAAGGGTTCCGCATGCAGCCGGGATTCCGCACGACCACGGCCGTCAGCAAACGCATACGTCTCTCAGGATATGCGGCCTACGGCACGCGCGACGGCATGTTCAAGGGCGGCGGCAGCATCGAACTGGCCTTCAACCGCCGCCTGACGCGCAAGCTCACCGTTTCGGGCCGGCACGACGTGATGCAGCTGGGCGCGGGACAGAACGCGCTCACGGAGAGCAACATCCTCAGCTCGCTGCTCTCGCGCGGCGACTCCCGGCTTTCGATGGTCAACCGCGGCGAGATCGGCTACGAACACGAATGGAGCCACGGCACCAGCAATTTCCTCGGCGCCCGCATCCAGAAGATCTTCGGCAACCGCTACGTGCCGCTGGTGCGTCCCGACGGCCGGATCGTAAACTCCGTATCGGACGCCGCGCTGCACGTCGGGATGCGTATATCGAAGAACGAGAGCATCTACCGCCTGCCCTTCGACAAGCAGTACATGGGCACGGTCTACCCCGTCCTGACGCTCGGATTCACGGCCGGCGTTCCCGCCATGCTGAACGACAGCTACGAATACTACCGGCTCGAAGGGGGCATCCACTACAAACCCGAACTGCCGCCGCTGGGCTATTCCAACATCACGCTGCAGGGCGGCAAAATCTTCGGCAAGGTCCCCTATCCGCTGCTCAAGCTCCACGAAGGCAACGGCACCTATTTCTACGATCCCAATGCCTTCTCGTGCATGAATTTCTACGAATTCGCATCGGACGCATGGGTGACGCTCTTCTTCGAACACCACTTCAACGGCATCCTGCTGGGCCGCATTCCGCTCGTCAAGAAACTCAAGTGGCGCGAAGTGCTGGTCTGCAAGGGCGTGTGGGGCACGCTCTCGAAGGAGAACGACGGCAGTCTGCCCGACACGCAGGCTCCGCTGCTCTTCCCCCGCGGCATGACGTCGGTCTCGGACCCTTACGTCGAAATGGGCTTCGGCGTCGAAAATATCTTCCGCCTGCTGCGCGTGGACTGCATCTGGCGTCTCACCCACCGCGATCCCAAGCCGGGACAGGACGTGCAGAACTTCGCCGTAAACCTGAGCATGCACCTCAAATTCTGACATAGGGT
Organism: Alistipes sp. HGB5; assembly: GCF_000183485.2. Taxonomy (NCBI): domain Bacteria; kingdom Pseudomonadati; phylum Bacteroidota; class Bacteroidia; order Bacteroidales; family Rikenellaceae; genus Alistipes; species Alistipes sp. HGB5. The sequence continues at coordinate 185,562 of NZ_AENZ01000057.1, forward strand.
TCCTTGTGTCGAAGATTTTGACTACCTTTGGGGCTTAAAATACGGAATCATATGATAAAAGGCGCCATATTCGACATGGACGGTACGCTCGTGGCCAATTCGCCGGTCCACATCCGGGCGTTCGAAATCTTCTGCGACCGCTACGGCGTGCGCGGCTGGAAGGAGAAACTGGGAGGGGCTTTCGGCAGGGGCAACGACGACATCATGCGGCTCATCATGCCCGAAGAGGTGATCCGCGAGAAGGGAACTGCGGCGCTTGGCGACGAGAAGGAGGCCATCTACCGCGAAATCTACGCTCCCGAAATCGAACCCATGCCGGGACTGGTCGCCCTGCTCGACAAACTCCGCGATGCGGGCATACGCTGCGCCGTAGGTTCGTCGGGGTGCAGGGCCAATGTCGATTTCGTGCTTGAGAAGTGCGACATCGAATCCTTTTTCGACGCCAAAATCAACGGCGACATGGTGACGCGCTGCAAACCCGATCCGGAAATCTACCTGACGGCGGCGGCCGCACTCGGACTCGCACCGGCCGAATGCGTCGTCTTCGAAGACGCCAAGGCGGGCATCGAGTCGGCACGGCGGGCCGGCGCGGGCCGCATCGTCGCGCTGGCGTCCACGCACTCCCGCCAAATGCTGGCCGCCGAAACCGACGCCGACGTCATCATCGGCGACTTCCGCGACATCACCGACCTCGAAACATTGCTGAAATAAGCGCACGGCCCTGCCAAAGGCCGCCGCAATTCCCGACCGACCTCAGTACGGTCGGGATTTTTTGTCCGACAGCCCCGGATCATGCGGATCGGCTGCCCCCTCTCAGAAGCCCGACCCAAGGAAACGCCCCGCATCCTGCCCCTCGCGCCCCCTTTGCAACCTCCTCAGCATCACCTTTCCTCTGCTCCTCCCGGATTCGGGATTCGGCCGGCCGACGCAAATATTTCCCTGAAGCGGATATCGTACGGAAATTTTTGATACATTTGCGGGATTTTTAACCCGGACGCATATATGTTCAAAGGAATCTCCACCGTCGTTCTGCTCGTCATATCGAACGCCTTCATGACGCTCGCATGGTACGGACATATCGCATTCAAATCGAAGCTCGAACGCTTCGGCATGCTGGCGATCGTCCTGCTGAGCTGGGGCATCGCCCTGTTCGAATACTGCTTTCAGGTCCCCGCCAACCGCATCGGCTCCGCGCAGTTCGGCGGCCCGTTCTCCATCTGGGAACTTAAAGTGATACAGGAGGTCGTATCGCTTTCCGTATTCACGCTCTTCGCATTGGTCTTCATGAAATCCGACACCCTGCGCTGGAACCACCTCGCCGGATTTCTCTGCCTGATTCTGGCCGTCTATTTCATCTTCCGGAAATAACCCTCGTCCGGAAACAGCCTCGCATACACACAAGACAGCCGCGACCCGAAATCGCGGCTGTCCTATTTTTCGTGACGATTGCAGGCGGAAGAAAAGCCCGGCGCCGAAGGCACTCAATCCGACTTCCGCTGATCGTGGCGATAAATCTGATAGGAATTGACGAAGTTCTGCCACACGATATAAGCCGTCGGGGCGATCGAGGAGATGGGGTCGAGGAACGACTGCGCCATCCATACGGCCAGCACCGTGTTCTTCTGGCCGAGCGACTGCCCGCCCGCCGGCGCGTCCCCGTAACGGCGGCCGAGCATGCGGCCCACCTTGAACTGCACCAGACAGATCGCCAGCGCGGCGAACGCCAGCCACAACTCGACCGAGAGCGACGCATCGTGCAGGTCGATGATGAATGCCGTCGTGCGGCCGATAATCACGACCAGCGACGCCAGCCACATGTAGAACGAAATCTGACTGTGGTCGCCGATCCATTTCGCGGTCTTCGGCAGCAGAAAACGGCAGAACTGCGCCGCCGCGAAAGGCATGATCAGCAGCGGCGCGATGCGGGCCAGTATCTGCGTGAAAGAGCAGGCCCCGGTTCCGGCCAGCGAAAGCACGACGGGCGCTATCAACGCGATCGCCATATTGCACAGCAGGCTGTAGGTCGCCATCGTCGGAACGTTGGCCCCCAGCATGCCCGCAATCACCACCGCGGCCATCGCCACGGGTGCCAGCACACAGATCATCGCACCCTGCGCCACGATCGCATCGAGCGGCAGCAACGCGAAATAAAGCGCCGCGCTCACCACGACCTGAAACAGCAACAGCCACACGTGCAGCATCGACGGCTTCATCTGGCTGGGTTTCACCCGGCAAAAGGTGACGAAGAGCATCAGAAAGATCAGCGAGGGCGTAATCATCTGGTGCGTCCACGCTTCGAGCGCCGTCACCGGACGGCACAGCAAGGCGCCCGCCACCATGGCCGAGGGCATGGCGACCGTCTTGACATTGCGGTGCAGATATTCCAATACGTGCATTTATTTCATCCTTTTTACCGGAACCGTCACACGGGTACCGTCCTTGCGTTCGACCGTCATCTGGGGTTTGTCGCCGCGGATCTCACCCCGGATTACGGCGCAGGGATCGACCCGCGACACATCCACCGTTCCGAGAAATACGATCCGGTCGCCCGGAGCCACCCTATCCGCAAGCGTCTCGTCCCAGACCTGCCCCACGACCAGCCGTCCTCCGTCCAGCGCGACGGTGACGCCGCTTACCGACACATCGGGCGGTCCGGGCGGTTCGGCATGCGGCAGCAGCCAGAAACGGCGGCCGGGATAGTCGATCACGACCGTTCCCCAGCGGAAAACTCCGCATCCGAGCTTGCTGTGTCCGCCGTGGGTCACTTCGAGGGGCATCCCGGCAAGCGTATTTCCGGCCAGTCCGAATTCGGGAATCACACCCCGCACGGCTTCACCGACGACCGACCGGTTGGTCCACCCCAGATTGCCGGAGTGTCCCTCCGTGCGGCGCACCTCCCGCAAAATCCCCTTTTCGATCATCGCCCGGCACTCGTCGTAACGGCAGTCGAACAAGGCCCCGGAGCCGGTATCGAATTTCATGTAGGTTTTCATCCGGGACTTGCCGCAGCCCACACGGGCGGCGATTACAGGAGCGTTTCCCGCAAAGTGAATCCGCGCACCGCCCCGGCAGCGGAACCCGCCGAGCTGGCGCAGGTCGCCCGCCAGCGTGATCGTCGAGTCGGCATTGGGCATCCGCACGACGAAGCCGCGCAGCAGATCGCTGCCCGCAATGCCGTCGAAGCCCAGACAGCGGAAGATATAGGAGCTGTCGGGCAGCACGATCACCTGCCGGTCGGAGTAGGTTGCCTCGCCCATCCGGAGATACGGCACCCGGACATAGGTGATCGCATGACGATGACCTTCGAAATCGCCCGACGTCCCACGGCCAGACGCCGCGAGTCCCAGTTCGCGGCTGAGCCGTTCGCTGATGCAGGTCTTCGAAGCCCCCGTGTCGAAGGCAAAGCGGCGCGGTCCCGCAGCGGTCTCGACCGTCACGACATACTTGCCCCGTTCGAGCGTGTAAGGCAGGTCGAAGCACACGGCGGGTTTGCGGGCGCAGACCGTCTGCGCCGCGGCAAGCCAGCAAACAACCAGCAGCAACCGTCTCATCCGCCGCCCTACGCCAACAACTCCTTGACCTTGGCCGAAATATCCTTGCCGTCGGCACGGCCTGCGAGCCTCTTCGAAGCGACGCCCATCACCTTGCCCATCTCCTTCCTAGACGTCGCGCCGACCTCGGCGATCACGGCCTTGACCTCGGCGGCAAGCTCCTCGGCAGTGAGCTGCTTGGGCAGGAATTCCTGAAATACGGCCACCTGCGCCAGCTCTTCGGCGGCCAAGTCCGGGCGGTTCTGCTCGGTGAAGATCGCCGCGGAGTCGGTCCCCTGCTTGGCCAGCTTGGAGATGATCTTCAGCACGTCGGCGTCGGGCAGTTCGGTGATTTCCGGTCCCGCCGTCTTGGCTTCGATGATGTATTTCTTGGCATTGCGCAGTGCGCCCAGACGCACGGTATCCTTGGCCTTCATGGCCTCCATGATCCCTTTCGAAATCTGTTGTTCGAGTGACATAAAATTAATATTTTTAAATAAATACACAAATCATCTATCCTTTTGCTTCAGCAGGAAGTCCAGCACGTCGCGCATCAGCCGGTCGCGCTGCACGTCGCTCTCGATGGACTCGAACGGAAATCCCATGACGAACGTTCCGCCCGCTTCGCTGGCCACGCCCGCCGTGCGGCCGTTTTCGACGTAACGCATCACCGAGAAGGCTCCCGCCCCGGCGGGCCGCAGGGCGTCGGGCGACTCGACCCGATAACGGTCCGGACGGTATTCATTGACATAACGGTACTCGTCGCGCGAAAATCCGGGATGCGAAGTCACGACCCGCACCCGTCCGCGCTGCGCCGCCCGACTGCCGTCGTAGGTGTAGTGCAGCACCTCCTCGGCGAACCTGCGGTCGTCGTCCGAGGCCTCGCCGCCCGTCCAGAGGTCGGTCGCCACATAGCTTCCCGACACGAAGAGCGCACCGCCGCCGGCCATATACCGGCGCAGAACGGCCTGCAACTCCGGGGAGAAGGTTTTGAAGGCATAGCCCGTCACCCCGCGTCCGATGGTCGTCGAACGCTGTTCGCCCAGAATGAGATCGACGGCGGAATAACCGTCGGGCGAAACCTCGCCGCGCTCGACGGCGCGCACCGACGCCGAGCAGAACGAATATCCGGCCGCGGCGACCGAACGTCCGTGCAGGGCGGGATAGTCGAACGTGTTGCCGCCGATCACCTCCGTTTCGTAATCGCAGGCGCAGGCACCCAACGCGATGCTGTCCACCTCGCATTTGGCCATCTGCATGTCGAATACGTGCTGCGCGCCGATGAAAGAAATATCCTGCCGGTCGGGCACGCCGCCGTCGATGTCGGTATAGAATCCCGCCAGCGAATCGGCGCGCACGCTCAGCGGCGCGCTGACGCGGTCGAAGCCGTTGACGATCAGCACCGTCCCCTTCTCGTCGGGCATGCGGCATGCGGCGACGGTCTCGCTCGGAAAACTCTCGCCGCCCTCATTCACGGCCGTCACCTTGTAGCTGTAGATGCGCCCCGGCTCCTGCGCGGTCAGCAGGCAGGGTTTATCGACGTAACGGCCGTTGTCGAAGCCGCCGTCGTCGATGCGCGTATAGACCACATACCCCGTCGGAGCCGCGGTCGTTTCGAGCGAATCCATCACGGGCGACCAAGTGACCGCCGCCTTGCCACCTTCGGCGAACTGCACGGCGAGCGACTCCACGGGCAGCGGCTGCACTACGTAAGGTAATCCGTATTGCGAGCTGATATAGCGCAGGATACCCTTATAGACGGCACGGCTCACGAGGAACTTGAAACGCGGATCGCTGCCGTAGCGCATGTCGGCGAAATTCTGGTGTGACAGCAGTTCGAGCAGCATGGTCGGCACCCCCGGCACGCGCGCTTCGTAATAGGCGCGGTTCCAAAGCCCGCGGCGGCTCCATGCCGGTTCGTACGTGCTGCGGATATCTTCGACGATCTGGGTCATGACGATATCCGTGAGGTCGCGCGAACGGTAGCGGTCGGCGCCCCCTTCGAACTTGCCCTTGTTCTCGCGCGTATAGAAGATGCCCAGCGTGCCGATGATGTCGTCATTGAGCCGCACGCCCGCATCGGAGTGGAACGCCAGCGCCATATCGACCGGAATGCGCAGCCCGGCGCTGTCGGGCATCCGCTCCGAACCGCCCGTCAGGGCATTGACCCAATGGGCGCGCGACATGTAGTCGTCCTTGTAATCGTCCCGGTTCTCCTTCGGGGAGTAGACCTTTTCGTCGAATCCGGCCCACTGGAGCCAGTAGCGGGCGCCCTCGCAGAAACGGGGATAACCGCTCGTCTCCAAATGGCACACCATGCCGGGCCGGCGCAGCGAATCGCACACCGTGCGGGCTATGTTGCCGTAACCGCCGCCGATCTTCACGGCGTCGGCCGAGACGATGCGGCCCGCCTGACGCGAGCGGTTGGTAAGCGTCACGACCTCCTGCGAACCGGCGTCGAGCAGAAAGCGGCCGAGGTAGATCCACGTTCCGCCGCCCATGGTCTGATTTACGGCGAAGCTGCTGTCCCCTCCGAGGTGATGCACCGTATACTGCGCGTCGTCAGCGTTTTGCGGAGTCGAATCGTAGCTCACGTAAACGGCGTATTCGCCCCGTTCGGGAATGTCGGCCGTCCACACGGCGCGGCTCTCCGCCCCGCCGGTCACCGATCTCACGCGGCGCGTCGTGCCGTCCCGGAAGGGATTCTGTCCCGTCGTGTAGACCTGCTGCACATGCGCGAAGCCCATGCCGCCCGGCTGCCATTTCTCAGGCCCCTCCTCCTCGCGGTACTGCCCGGCGGCATCGTTGTCCGCCAGTATCTCGTACTTCTGCACGTCGCGTTCGCGGGGCAGCATCACGCAGGCCCCGGCATTTTCGAGCATCGGAACCAGATACGGCAGCACGTAGCTCTGGGTATAGAGGTCCTCGCAGGTCTGCCACAACTGCGAACGCTGCCATTTCCAGCGGTTCTGGGGCTGGTCGAAATAGCGGCCGTGACTCTGCCACAAGGCGATATGCCGCCCGGCGAGTCCCTGCGACGGCACCACGGGCGCCGAAGAACGGGTCACCAGCGGCCGCTCGGAGCGGTTGGTAAAGGGCACGATCTTCTTCTTGCGCAAAAGTTTCCGGTATTCCGCCCCGGTTCGGCAGGCCATCGGAATCAGCTCGCCGACCTCCCGCTTGTCGGAATAAAGTTCGATGTCCGCCTTGCGGAACTCCGGCGGCAGGAGCAGACGCACCGAGTCGCGCATGGCGCGCAGGTTCTCTTCGCGGAACGGATAGTACGAAAGACCGACCGAGGTGTAGATTCGCACCCGCTTGCGCGAGGCGTCCACCCCCTCGATGCGGACATAGCCGCCCGCCACTTCGCGGGCGACGATGCGCGTCAGCGTGCGTCCGATTTCGCGGCGCGCAGGGCCGTCGATTCCGGCGGCCGAGACCTCCTGCCCGCACAGACCGAGCAGCAGGAGAATATACAACAGTCTATTTTTCATGTCGTTTGACCAGTAAAAGCATGCCGGCCATCGTAAATGCGGCATTGTAAATCAACAGTTCGAAACCGATCCGGTAACCCCACGCCTCATACGCCCAGTATTGCAGCAGGGCGCTCAGCAGCGGAGCGGCGAGCGCCACGAGGGGCATCCAGCCGTCGCGCACCCTGAGACGCGTGAAGATACCGAAAGCGAACATACCCAAAATCGGGCCGTAGGTGTAGCTGGCGACCTTGTAGACCAGATTGATGACGCTGTCGTCGGCAAGGTATTCGAAGGCGAGGATCACCAGCGCCATGCCGAGGGCCATCGCCACATGGACGATGCGGCGCAGGCGGGTCAGACGTCGTTCGCCGTAACGTTTCGTGCCGTCAAGGATATCGACCGTAAACGAAGTCGTGAGGGCCGTAAGGGCCGATCCTGCGGCTGAATAGGTGCTTGAAATAAGTCCTATAACGAACAGTATGCCAACGAATACCGGCAATCCGCCGTTGACTGCGACCTGCGAAAAGACCTGATCGCCCTTTTCGGGCATCGCCAGCCCGCTGCGGTCCATGTAGATGTAAAGCAGCACGCCCAGCACGAGGAACAGGAAGATCACGAAAATCTGGCTGACGGCCGTGAGGACGATATTTTTCTGCGAGTCGCGCGGCGTGGCGCAGCTCAGGTTGCGCTGCATCATGTCCTGATCGAGTCCCGTCATGGCGATCAGCAGCACGATGCCCGCCGCAAACATCTTCCAGAAATAGCGGTCCGAAGCCGGGTCGTCGAAGAAAAACATCTTCGAATAGGGCGACGCGGCGACCTCGCGGGTCATTTCGGGCAGGGACATGCCCAGCGCCTGCATGATGAAGACGATCGACAGCACGAGACTTCCCACCAGACACACCGTCTTGAGCGTATCGGTCCAGATCAGCGACTTGACGCCGCCCTGCTGGGTGTAGAGCCATACGAAGAGCATCGTGACCGCCGCATTGAGCCAGAACGGAAGTCCGTAATGGCTGAAGACCAGCAACTGCATCACGGCGCAGACCACATAGATGCGAAGGGCCGCCCCCAGCATCTTCGAGACGAAGAAAAACCACGCCCCGGTACGGTGCGACCGCACGCCGAAGCGGTCGTCGAGGTATTCGTAGAGCGACACCACCTTCAGGCGGTAGAACGTGGGAATCAGCACGAAAGCGACGATCAGCTGTCCGACCGTGAAGCCCGCGACCATCTGCATGTAGGAAAAGCCGTCTACGGCGACCGAGCCGGGAACGGAGATGAACGTCACGCCCGACATGGCGGCGCCGATCATGGCGAAGGCGGCCATGTACCACGGCGTGCGGCGGTTGCCGGAGAAAAACCCGGCGTTGTCGGCGCGGCGGCCGGAGACCCATGCTACGGCGAAGAGGACGGCTATGTAGCCCAGAACGGTAGCGATAACGGCGGCGGATGTCATAAGCGTAAGTTCAGATTCGAATTACAAATATACGAAAAGAGTCCCGAAAAAGCGGGCAAAAAAAGCAGAATAATGCGGGGACGGGCGGGATGGAGCATCCGGAACGACGAAGGGTTCGGAGATTTTTTCGAGGGGAGGGCCGATATAGGGAGACAGTCCCGGCGGGAATCACTTTTTCAGGATCCGTTCCAAGGCCGCGGCGTCCAGCAGATTCACCGTTTCGAATCTTCCCTTGTAGAAGACGCCCCAGTTATTGAATACGCAGGGCAGCTCCTTGGCCTTGCGGAGCGTATCCACCTCGATGAAATCCGCCGGGACACCGTGCGCTTCGCAGTGTTGTCTTATCATTTCCAGATTGCCGGGGATAAAGGGGCACTGCATATCGTAATAGACGGTCAGCGCCTGACTTTCGATACGCTGTTTTTTCGCATTGTGCGCGAATTGCGGAGTGGTTCCGTCGAACGAAAGCGCCAGCAGCTCGTAGCCGTTGTCGGTCGTATCGACGACCTCGAAGCCGAACTTCCGGGCAAAAGACTGGTCCGAAAGCCACGCTTTCTGCTTTTCCGCACCGAGCATGCAGACGCCCGATTTTCCATGCGTCCGCGCATCGGCCAGACAATGTTCCATCAACGCCTTTGCATAGCCCTTGCCTTTGTAAGGACCCGCAACCCACAAACAATAGATATAATAATAGTTGTCGCCAATCACGGGCACCCATGCCGTTTCGAGAGGCGCGTATTCGATAAAGACCACGCCCTTCGCATTCAGCTTCCGGAAGACGTGCCCCTCGCGGAGCCGGTCGGAAAGCCACCGCCGCTTCGCCTCTACGCCCGGATGGGCCTTTTTCGTGCGGATAATGCAGCACAAATGCTCGTCGGCAAGGTTTTAGGCCGTCAGATCGACGAATTCAGCATCCATGGGCGGCTTTTCAACGGGATGAGCGGGCGTCACGCCTTACGATAGGACAACGCTCCCGAAGGGCATTTTTCGACCTGCGCGACGATCCGGTCGGTCGTGGCGTTTTCCAGTTTCACCCACGGCCGCTCCTGCGGGTTGTAAACTTCGGGAAGCATGCGGACGCAGACGCCCGAATGGATGCAGAGGTGCGGCTGCCAGACCACGACGATCTCGCCGTTGGTATATTCGATACGTTTCTTTTCGGTTTCCATAACAACAATATTTTACTAAAGACTGCTTAGGCAGACCTCCAAAGATAAGCATAATCCGTATATTGAAACCGGCAACCCCGTCTTTCGCGGCTCGGCGGTGGCCATTCGCGGCCGTCCGACGACAAATCACCGGCCCGCGAACCGAAAAGACGCAGCGAATCTACAAACGACTCAAACAACTGACAATCAAAACAACAAACGACTGAACACCGAAAGCAAAGAGGGTTTTCGGCGGCACCGGCGGAAGATTATCGAAAACTTTTCGGCAGAAATTTTGATTTTTCATCCAAAAATACATACATTTGTCCCAACGACATTGCAAATGACAATATTCAACCATATCCATCATCATCACAACCACTTTCCGAAGGGGTAAGATCGATGTGCATATGTAAATAAGGATTATATATCATAACGAAGCTCATCCCCTGCGGATGGGCTTTTTTCATGTCCGTTCCGCAGGCGGGTGTCTGAAAAACAACAAACAAACATGCTGAGAATAGCAATTCAGGCCAAAGGCCGACTCAACGAGCAGAGCATCGACCTGCTCTCGGAAGCAGGCATCGGCGTCGCCGAAAGCAAGCGCAAACTCATCTCCCGCGCCGACGGATTCCCGATGGAGGTGCTCTACCTGCGCGACGACGACATTCCGCAGGCCGTGGCCATGGGCGTCGCCGATCTGGGGATCGTGGGGCTGAACGAGGTCGCGGAGAAGAACTTCCCGGTCGAACGGACCATGGACCTCGGATTCGGCAGCTGCCGCATCTCGCTGGCCGTGGACCGGACGGCGGATTACAACGGACTGGACTACTTCCGCGGCAAGCGCGTGGCGACCTCCTACCCCAACATCCTCGCGCGGTTCTTCGCCGAGAAGGGCATCGACGCCGAAATACACACCATCGAAGGGTCGGTCGAAATCGCCCCCGCCGTGGGAATGTCCGACGCGATATTCGACATCGTATCGTCGGGCGGCACGCTGATCTCGAACGGATTGGTCGAAGTGGAGAAGGTATTTTATTCCGAAGCGGTGCTGATTGCAAATCCGGAACTCGATGAGGATAAACGCCGTGAAACGGCCCAACTCACGTTCCGCTTCAACTCGATACTCGAAAGCCGCGGCATGAAGTACGTGCTGATGAACCTCCCGCAGGAGAAGCTCGACGAAGCGATCACGATCCTGCCGGGCATGCGCAGTCCTACCGTCCTGCCGCTGGCGCAGGAGGGATGGTGCTCGATACACGCCGTGATCTGCGAATCGCAGTTGTGGGAGCGCATCGAACGGCTCAAGGCCCTCGGCGCGGAAGGAATTCTGGTGCTGACGCTCGAAAACATGATCCGCTGACCCCTAAAAACGACCCGAAAAAATGGAAATGCCGAAAATCTATGTAAATCCCCCGCGCAGCGAATGGCCGGCGCTGACGGCCCGCTGTACGCGGCAGGAGGAGGAGATCGGGGAGCGCGTCGCCGCGATCCTCGCCGAGGTGCGCACGGGCGGCGACGCGGCCCTGCGCCGAATCGTCCGCCGCATCGAAGGATACCTCCCCGAAACGTTCGAAGTGACGCGCGAGCGGCGTGCGGAAGCCGCGAAGGCCGTATCGCCGCAGCTGAAAGCCGCGCTGGCGCAGGCGAAGGCCAACATCGAAGCCTTCCACCGGGCGCAGCTCCCGGCGCAGGTCGAGGTCGAAACGATGCCGGGCGTAAGGTGCGTACAGCGCGCCGTGGCGATCGGCCGCGCGGGGCTGTATATCCCCGGCGGCAAAGCCCCGCTCTTCTCGACGGTGCTGATGCTCGCCCTGCCGGCCCGGATCGCCGGATGCCGCGAAGTGATACTCTGCACGCCGTGCGGCCGCGACGGGCGGATCGCACCCGAAATTCTCTATGCGGCCGACCTCTGCGGCGTGGACCGCGTCTTCGCCCTCGGCGGGGCGCAGGCCGTGGCCGCCATGGCTTACGGAACGGAGAGCATTCCGCGCGTCGATAAGATTTTCGGTCCCGGCAACCGCTACGTCACCAAAGCCAAACAGCTGGCCGGCGCAGCCGACGTCGCCGTGGACCTGCCCGCGGGGCCTTCGGAGGTGCTGGTGCTGGCCGACGAAGACGCCCGGCCCGAATTCGCCGCCGCCGACCTGCTGTCGCAGGCCGAACACGGTGATGACAGTCAGGCCGTGCTGGTCTGCCGCAGCGAGGAGTTCGCACAGCGGGCAATAGCGTCCGTCGGGGAGCAGGCCGCGCGGCTCAGCCGCCGCGACGCAATCGGCAATTCGCTGGCCAACAGCCGGATCGTGGTTTTCAGCGACCCAGACGAGCAGATCGCGTTCGCCGACGCCTACGCCCCCGAACACCTGATTGTCGCCATGCGGGACGCATGGGACGCCGCGGCGCGGATCACGGCCGCGGGGAGCGTATTTATCGGCGGCTACTCGCCCGAAAGCGCGGGCGATTACGCTTCGGGGACCAATCACACGCTGCCCACGGGCGGCTGGGCGCGGGCCTACAGCGGCGTGAACACGGAGAGCTTCATGCGCAAGATAACCTATCAGGAACTGACGCGCGGCGGACTCGAAGCCCTCGCGCCGACGATTACGGCCATGGCCGAAGCCGAAGGGCTGGACGCACACGCCAACGCCGTGCGCATCCGGACGGAAGGAGGTGCGCGATGAAACCGCTGGCGCAGCTCGTGCGGCCCAACATTCTGGCGCTGCAACCCTACTCCACGGCCCGCGACGAATATGCGGGCGGCGGAATCGGCGTCTGGCTCGACGCCAACGAAAGCCCCTACGACAACGGCGTGAACCGCTACCCCGACCCGCACCAGCGGGAGCTGAAGGCGCAGCTGGCCGCGCTGAAGGGCGTGCGGAGCGGACAAATTTTCCTCGGCAACGGCAGCGACGAAGCCATAGACCTCGCGTTCAGGATCTTCTGCGAGCCGGGCCGCGACAACGCCGTTTCGATCGCGCCGACCTACGGCATGTACCGCGTGGCGGCGCAGACCAACGGCGTCGAACTGCGCGAAGTGCCGCTGGGAGCCGATTTCTCGCTTCCGGTCGAGGCGTTGCTGGCGGCGGCCGACGGGCGCACCAAACTGCTGTGGCTCTGCTCGCCCAACAACCCCACGGGAAACGCATTCCCCGACCGGGAGATCGAAGAGCTGCTGCGCCGCTTCGACGGCGTGGTGGTGCTCGACGAAGCCTACATCGACTTTGCCGAAGGGCGGGGATTCCTGCCGCGGCTCGACGAGTTCCCCAACCTGATCGTACTGCAAACCCTCTCCAAAGCTTGGGGCATGGCGGGACTGCGGCTCGGACTGGCTTTCGCGTCGGAGCGGATCGCCGCGCTGTTCGGGCAGGTCAAGTATCCCTACAATATCAATACGCTCACCCAGCAGACCGCGGCCGAGTGTCTGCGCCGGGACATTGCGGCGCAGATCGCGCAAATCCGCGAAGAACGCGGACGGCTGGCGGCGGCGCTCGCCGGATGCGGCTGCATCGAGCGGGTCTACCCGTCGCAGGCCAACTTCCTGCTGGTGAAGACCGCCGATCCAGACCGGCTTTACGGCGAACTGATCGCCGCAGGGGTAATCGTCCGCAACCGTACGCGGATCGCGGGATGCGAGGGCTGCCTGCGCATCACCGTGGGGACTCCCGCCGAAAACGGGCGCATGCTGGAAACCGTCAAAAACTTCAGACCATGAAAAAAGCACTCAAAAAAGCACTGTTCATAGACCGCGACGGCACGCTGATCGTCGAGCCGCCCGTGGATATGCAGGTGGACAGCCTCGCCAAGCTGGAATTCGTGCCCGGAGCCATTTCGGCGCTCAAAGTCCTCCGGGGACTCGATTTCGAGCTGGTGATGGCCACCAATCAGGACGGACTGGGAACCGACTCCTTTCCTGAGGAGGATTTCAGGATTCCGCAGGAGAAGATGCTCCGCACGCTGGCGGGCGAAGGCGTGCTGTTCGACGACATGCTGATCGACCGCACGTTCGAAAGCGACGGCGCCCCGACGCGCAAGCCCCGCACGGGAATGTTCGGCCGCTACACCGGCGGAGGGTACGACCTCGCGGCGAGTTACGTCGTCGGCGACCGCGCGACCGACATCCTGTTGGCCCGCAATCTCGGAGCGCGGGGAATTCTGTTCGCGCAGGAGACGGCGGGCCGCCGGATGCTGCGCGAAGCCGGAGCGGAAGAGGCCTGCGTGCTGATCAGCGACTCGTGGGCCGAGATCGCCGAGTACATCCGCCGCGGCGAACGGCGGGTGGTCGTAACGCGCGAAACGCGCGAAACGCGGATCACCGTCCGGCTCGACCTCGACGGCAAAGGGTTCGGCGGCGTTTCGGCAGACCGTCCGGCCGCCGAAACCGGCGGCGCTCCGGAGAGCGGCACGGATACGGGAAATCGGGTTGGCACGGGTGCGGACAACGGACCGGACGACAACCGGGCCGATACCGGAAACACGACGAAAGGCATACGCTCACATACCGACGACATGACAAGCAGCGATCGGGCCGGGGCGAAAAATCCGGCAGGGGAATGGAACAACGATGTCTGGAACGGCAACAGCAGTAACAGTGACGGAAGGAACGGCGACAACAGAAACCGCGACGACGGAAATGACAACAGCAGGATCAACGACAGCAGCAGTGACGAAAGGAACGACGACAACGGGAACGCCGACAATAGCAACTGCGGCGACGGGATTTCGACCGGACTGCGTTTTCTGGACCACATGCTGGCGCAGATCGCCCACCACGGCGGCGTGGCGCTCGAAGTGGAGGCCCGCGGCGATCTGGACATCGACGAACACCACACGATGGAGGACGTGGCGATCGTGCTGGGCGAAGCCATCGACCGGGCTTTGGGCTCCAAGGCCGGAATAGGCCGCTACGGATTCGCCCTGCCGATGGATGACTGCCGCGCGCTGGTGCTGCTCGACTTCGGGGGACGCATCGACTTCGAGTGGGACGCCGAATTCCGCCGCGAGCGGGTCGGAGACGTCCCGACGGAGATGTTCCGCCACTTCTTCCACTCGCTCTGCTGCGCCGCGCGCTGCAACCTGCAGATTGCGGCCAAAGGCGACAACGACCACCACAAGGCCGAGGCGATCTTCAAGGCCTTCGCCCGCGCCCTGCGCATGGCCGTGGCCCGCAGCGGATTCGGATACGACATACCCAGCAGCAAAGGAGTATTATGACGGCGATAGTAGATTACGACACGGGCAACCTGCGGTCGGTCGCCGACGCCATGCGGCGCATCGGGGCCGAATTCACAATCACGGCCGATCCCGCGCTCCTGCGCGGCGCCGACAGGGTGCTGCTGCCCGGCGTGGGCGAAGCTTCGTCGGCGATGGCCAAACTGCGCGAGCGGGGACTCGATCTGGTCATCCCCACCCTGACGCAGCCCGTACTGGGCATCTGCATCGGCATGCAGCTGTTGTGTCTCGACAGCGAGGAGGGAGACGCCCGCTGTCTGGGGATTTTCCCGGCGCACGTCAGGCGGCTGAAACCCGCGGAAAGCGGGCTGAAGATTCCCCATGTGGGCTGGAACACCGTCGGCAGCCTGCGCGGAGCGCTGTTCGAAGGAATCGGCGAAGAGACCTATGTCTATTACGTCCACTCGTATGCGGCGGAGGTCTGCGAAGCGACGATCGCCCGCACCGATTACGGCGGGGAGTTCAGCGCCGCGCTGGGCCGCGGCAACTTTTTCGGCACGCAGTTCCACCCCGAAAAGAGCGGTTCGGCGGGCGAAAGGATCCTGCGCAACTTTTTAAAACCGTAACACGATGAAAATAGAAATCATACCCGCAACGGACATTATCGGCGGCGCATGCGTGCGGCTGACGCAGGGCGACTACGGCCGCCGGACGACCTATTACAGCGACCCGCTCGAAGCGGCGCTCCGCTTCGAAGAGACGGGCATACGCCGCCTGCACATGGTCGATCTCGACGGCGCCAAGGCCGCGCAGCCCCGCAACCTCGCCGTGCTGGAGCGCATAGCGTCGAAAACCGCGCTCGAAGTGCAGTACGGCGGCGGCATCAAAAGCACCGAAGCGCTCCGCAGCGTATTCGATGCGGGCGCGAGCCGCGCCATCTGCGGAAGCGTCGCCGTACGCCGGCCGGAGCTTTTCGCAGGATGGCTCGCGGAATTCGGGCCGGGAAAGCTGATTCTCGGAGCCGACATCCGCAACGGCAAAGCAGCCGTTCAGGGCTGGACGGAAGCGTCCGAACTTTCGGCTCAGGAGCTGATCGCGCAGTTCGCGCCGCAGGGACTCGCGCAGGTAATCTGCACCGACATCGCCCGCGACGGCATGCTCTGTGGCGCATCGGCGGAGTTTTACGCCGCACTTCAGGGCAATTTTCCCGGCGTGGAGATCACCGTAAGCGGCGGCATCGGCTCGCTGGCCGACATCGAGGCGCTCGACGGCGCAGGCCTGCGCAGCGTCATCGTCGGCAAAGCCCTCTACGAAGGACGTATCACACTCGAAGAACTGAAGCGATGCTTGCAAAACGCATAATTCCCTGTCTCGACATCCGCGAGGGGCAGACGGTCAAAGGGATCAACTTCGCGGAGCTGAAAAACGTCGGCGACCCGGTGGAACTCGGCGCGAAATACGCAGCCGAAGGGGCCGACGAGCTGGTGTATCTCGACATCAGCGCCACGGAGGAGGGGCGCGGCACCTTCACCGGGCTGGTATCGCGCATCGCGGCGCGCATCGACATTCCGTTCACCGTGGGAGGCGGCATCGCGTCGGTCGCGGACGCAGGCCGGCTGCTCGACGCGGGAGCCGACAAGGTCACGGTAAACAGCGCCGCCGTGCGCGATCCGGGGCTGATCGACGCCATCGCGTCGAAATACGGTTCGCAGTTCGTCGTCGCGGCCATCGACGCAAAAAAGGTCGACGGCATATGGCGCGTCACGACCCACGGCGGCAAGCGGCTCACCGAGCGCGAACTCTTCGCATGGGCGCACGAAGTATGGCGGCGCGGCGCGGGCGAGATTCTCTTCACGTCGATGGACCACGACGGCACCCGCGACGGCTACCCCTGCGAAACGTTCGCACGGCTGGCCGAGCTGCCCATTCCGGTCATCGCTTCGGGCGGGGCTGGCTCGGTGCGGCATATCGCCGACGTGCTGACGCTCGGCAGGGCCGACGCGGCGCTGGCGGCCAGCATCTTCCACTACAACGAAATTCCGATTCCCGCGCTCAAACGGGAACTGCACCGGCAAAATATCAACGTAAGATTATAAACGCCATGAAAATCAAAGCAAAACCCTTTGCGGAACTCGACTCCGCAAAACAGGCCGACGGGCTGATTCCCGCCGTCATACAGGACGACCGCACCCTGCAGGTGCTGATGCTCGGCTACATGAACCGCGAAGCCTACGAAAAAAGTCTCGCCGAAGGCCGCGTCACCTTCTACAGCCGCACGCGGGGCTGTCTCTGGACCAAGGGCGAGACCAGCGGCAACTATCTCGACATCGTTTCGGTCACGGCCGACTGCGACGACGACACGCTTCTGATCCGCGTCATCCCCCACGGCCCGACCTGCCACACGGGCGCCAAGAGCTGCTTCGCGGGGGCCGCGCCCGAAACCGAAGGCTTCATCCGCTACCTCCAGAGCGTGATTCGGGGCCGGCACGCCGAGATGCCCGAAGGATCGTACACCAGCAGGCTGTTCGACCGCGGCGTGAACAAAATCGCGCAGAAAGTCGGCGAAGAGGCCGTCGAAACCGTGATCGAAGCCGTGGCGGGTAACCGCGAGGCGATGATTTACGAAGCGTCGGACCTCGTATACCACCTGCTGGTGCTGCTCGAAGCGACCGGCTGCTCGGTCGCCGACCTCGAAAAAGAGCTGGCCCGGCGGCACAGCTGAAGACCGAAACAAACAACGCAAAAACAAAAATAGACCGCGACAAATGTCGCGGTCTATTTTTCCGTAGCGGGTCCGAGACTTGAACTCGGGACCTCAATTTGCACCCGCCGTCCACCACTTAGCATCCGAGGTTCAGGTATTACCACCAAACCTGCCGGTCATTTTCATACGTAAATATCCGTTCGTCGTAACCACGGGTGAGATTGCTGAGCCAGAGCAGCGCATTTGCGGGAACATTGTCGAACAACAGGTATCTTTCGCATGCGACCTGACAGCCCAATGAAGCCCACTTTATTCCGTCCCAATACTTCAACTCGTAAGTATCCCCTGCATGAATCAGATTATCGTCCGTACGGGGCACGCAGCGGACCCGATCTATAACTACAGGTTTGTCGAAAGCCATGCCATACCAGTTGCCGTCCGCGTCAGGGTGATCATAGGACGTAAGCCAATCTCCATCGAAAACTTTATCCAGCCCCCGCTGCGGCGGAAGTCCATGCGTTCCGATCGGCCGTCCGGTCGCCGGAACATCGCTGCCGGGCATAAAGAACTGCAATTCGGAAATGCTCCCGTGAGAACCGTCGGCAGAATACAGTCGCCAGTAGCGATATTTTTTCGAGGCCCGAACGGGAATCATATCGGGAAAAACAACGCTGTCGATACTATACAAAACCTCTGCAATCCGGAAGTCGGGATAGTCGGAGGCTTCGATCCGGGCACCGACAATACGATGTTCCATGCGTGCGACATGTTCGTTCAGCAACATCTTACGGGTTACACGGATACGCTCTCTGCATGTGGTATCGGCATTCCGGCAGCAAATGCCTCCGCCGGCATCAATCGTAAAAGGATGGGAAACCGGAACCAGCCCGCTCCCATCATGGCCGAAAACCAAATAGGCGTTTCGGCGGCCCATTTTCGAAAACACCCCTTTCCGCCCGTTGCGACGACCGACATCAATCGGATTCCAACGGTAGTTGTTAAATGCGGCTATATAAAGGTAATCATCCGAAAGGTCGGTTCGGAACAAGGGGACATTCGGATCGGAGGTAGACATATACCAGTCGGTCACATCCTCTTCGAAAGGAGAAAATCCGTCTAGCGGATATTTAGAATTACGGAGATAATCCGAACGCGCCGGAACAGGCGCATAACTATACCGATAAATCTTCGGAATCGGGCGCCACGGATGAAAGGGAGTTCCGGGATCGGAATCCAGCCCCCACTCCGAAGCCATAAAAACTCCGTTGTCATTCATAAAACCGAACCATGCATGCCGCAGAAATCCCCGCCCCCATTGGGGTAAATAGTCGAATACCGCGGGGATACCATGACTTCGCAATACGGCGACGGAGAGCGTCGAATAATCGAAACAGTCTCCGAAAGGCATTCTATGAAAAGTTGACGCGGCAAAAAGCCTGTAGCCTTTGTATTCGGCATAGTTCAGCGGTATATTAGGCCCGACACCCGCCCGCACTTCGGGCAGGATTTGTAAAGTCCTGTAATAAGGGGAATAGCTGTTCTCATCATTCTGCGGGGCTGTTCGAAGCCGTTCGGAAAAGCGGCAGCCCAGCGAGTCGCACCAATAGTCGAGCGGTTGAAATTCCGCAACCTTATAGGGCAGCAACCACGCACAAAACCGGTCGAAGGTCAGGTAGTCCGCCCATGGACTTTCCCACAGGCGGAAC
>NZ_AENZ01000056.1:0-4028 GCF_000183485.2 Alistipes sp. HGB5
GAAGGCCCTCTTTCTTATTGTGTTTTCCGGCGCAATCGTGTCCCGCCGGATGTCTTGGCAGCCTGTTCCGGCTACCGCAGCTGGTCGAGACACTCCCGAATAAGCGCGGCGCTTTCGCGCACCTCATCTTCCGAGATCGTCAGCGGCGGCGAGATGCGGAACGCCGTGTCGCAGAACAGAAACCAGTCGCTCAGGATTCCGGCTTCCTTGAACAGCTCCATCGTGCGGTACAGCTTCGCCGACTCACCCAGCTCGACGGCCATCAGCAGGCCGCTGCGGCGGATTTCGCGCACGGCGGGGTGTTTGCCCAGCAGTGCCTCGTACAGCGCGCCTTTGGCTTCGGCCTGCTCCACGACTTTGTTGTCCAGCAGATAATTCAACGCCGCCAGCCCCGCCGCACAGCAGACCGGATGTCCGCCGAAAGTGGTGATATGCCCCAGAACCGGGTCGGATTGCAGCGTATCCATGATTTCGCGCCTGGCCACGAACGCCCCCAGCGGCATACCGCCGCCGAACGCCTTGGCCAGGCATACGATATCGGGTGTAACGCCGTATTTGAGCATGGCGAACAATTGCCCCGTGCGTCCCATGCCGGTCTGTATCTCGTCGAAGACCAGCAGGGCGCCCGCTTCGTCGCACCGCCGCCGCAGGGCCTCCAGGTAGCCCGGTGCAGGCGTCCGGACGCCCGCTTCGCCCTGCACGGGTTCGGCCAGCACGCAGGCCGTGCGCCGCGTGATGCGGTTCAGCGCATCGAAATCGTTGAATTCGATCGCCTGCACGTCGGGCAGCAGGGGCCGGAACGCCCCTTTCCACTCCTCGCCTTCGGGCGCCCCCATCATGCTCATCGAACCGTGGGTCGAACCGTGGTAGGCGCGGCGCATGGAGATCAGCTCCGTGCGGCCCGTGAAACGCTTGGCCAGCTTTAAAGCGCCCTCGACCGCTTCGGCCCCCGAATTGACGAAATAGACGCTTTCGAGTTCTCCGGGCAGCAGCGACGCGAGCTTCGAGGCATATTCCACCTGCGGCGTCTCGACCAGCTCGCCGTAGACCATCACGTGCATATAGCGCGCCGCCTGCTCCTGCACGGCCCGCACCACGGCGGGATTGCAGTGACCGACGTTGCTCACCGAGACGCCCGCCACCAAGTCGTAGTAACGCTTGCCTTCGGGCGTGTAGAAAAACGTCCCTTCGGCGCGTTCGACTTCGACGAGCATCGGCGACGGCGAAGTCTGGCCCACGTGAGCCAGAAATTGTTTGCGTAAAATGGTATTCATTGTCAATCTTTGAATTTCCGCTGCAATATCGCGTCCGCATCCTTCACGCTGCGGCGCATCCAGCCGAAGAGGGTCTCGGCCTGCTGCGCGTCGGTCATGCGCCACTCCCCGACCGTGAGCCGCATCCGCTCGGAGAGCATGTAGATCAGGATCGCGGCCGACGCCGAAACATTCAGGCTCTCGACCATGCCGCACATCGGGATGCGCAGGAATTCGTCGGCTCCGGCGATCACCTCGTCCGAGATTCCGGCGTGTTCGGTGCCGAAAACCAGTGCGAAAGGCCCTGCGGCGACGTCGAACGTTTCGGGCGTCACGTCTTCGCGGTGGGGCGTCGTCGCAACGATGCGGTATCCCGCACTGCGCAGTGCGGCGAGGGCTTCTCCCGTCGAGGGATGACGCCGGACATCGACCCATTGGTCGGTGCCGCGCACGATGTCGGGATTGGGTTCGAAGCGGCACAGCGTCTCGACGGTGTGCATCTCCTGCACGCCGAACGCCTCGCAGTGGCGGATCAGGGCGGCGGCGTTCTGCCCGTGGTACATATTCTCGGCCAGCACGGTCATGTATCGCGTACGCATGGCGACCGTGCGGCGGAGTACTTCATAACGCTCGGAGGTCGTGAACTCCGCAAGGCAGGCGATACGTTCGGCGTACCATTCAGCACCCTTATTTGCGGTATTTTTCATCTTCATCGAGTATTTTGAGGTAACTTTCGTAGCGGGGATAGGCGATCTGCCCCCGTTCGACGGCTTCGACCACCGCACATCCCGGTTCGTGGGTGTGGGTACAGTTGTAAAACCGGCAGTCGGGGGCCGTGCGCATCATTTCGGGGAAGTAATGCCACAACTCGGCATCGTCGATGTCGATCAGCCCGAAACCCTTGATGCCCGGCGTGTCGATCACCGCGCCGCCTTCGGCCAGCGGATACATCGTCGAAAAGGTCGTCGTGTGCCGTCCCTTGTGGTGGCTTTCGGAGATTTCGCCCGTACGGATGTCCAGCGAGGGGTCGATGGCGCGGATGAGCGTCGATTTTCCGACGCCCGAATTGCCCGAAACGAGGGTCGTACGCCCTTTGAGCAGCTCGTGTACCGCACCGACGCCTTCGCCCGTGGCGGAGGAGACCTCCATGACACGGTATCCGGCGCTTTCGTACACGGCATGAAAGTCTGCGACGGCCTGCGGGTCCTGCAGGTCGATTTTCGAGAGCAGGATCGTAACGGGGACCTTATAGGCTTCGCAGGTCACCAGAAAGCGATCCACGAACTCCGTGGCGGTTTCGGGCGAACGCAGCGTCGCCATCAGCAGAGCCTGATCGACGTTGGCCGCGATGATATGCGACTCCTTCGAGAGGTTCGACGCCCGGCGGATGACGTAGTTGCGGCGGGGCGAAATGTCGCAGATGACGTAATCGCCCCCTGCGTCGGCCTCGCAGGTCACTTCGTCGCCCACCACGACCGGATTGGTCGAACGTACGCCCCGCAGCCGCAGCCGGCCCCGGATACGGCAGCGGACGACCGCGCCGTCGTGCAGAACGTCGTACCAGCTTCCGGTGGCGCGCACCACTGTTCCGGTGAATCGTTTTTCCATCGGCTAATCCTGGTTTTGTTCCTGCGGCACCTGCTCGCCGACCCATTCCAAGAAGGGGAAAACGGCTTCGGACAGGCGCATGACGGGTTTGTAACTCTTCGATTTCTCGATCGTTTGCGGTCCGACGAGCGTGTAATCCTCGTTGAGCGAATCGAACGCCGAGAACAATACGCTCAGCACCAGCATGTATTTCAGCACCGACACCGCGATGCCCAGCACGATGTCGGGGATTCCGAACCCCGCGAAGTGAAACAACTTGCGTACCAGCCGTCCGGCAACGGCCACCAGAAGAATCACGGCCAGCAGGACCACGACGAATCCGCCGGCCGCGGAGACCGTTGCGTCCAGCTTCAGCCACGCCCCGACATAAACGCCGTAACGTGAAGCCAGCCAGATACCTGCGACGATACCGGCCAGCGAACATATCTGCATGACAAAGCCTTGGCGCCAGCCGTTCCATACGGCCAATGCCAGAATAAGGCAGACGATCAAATCGATTGTATTCACAAACAGCGGGTTCTTATTTCATTTGGTTGGTAAATATACGACAATTTACCTAAACAGCCTAAAAAAAGAACTCTTCTTGCAACGGCACGGAAATATATAAATATAGGTATATCTCTGTTACCGAATGACCTCCCTCAAGCTCACATTCAACGCGTTACATATGATACACATCGTTTTGACCGTAAGGTTCGTGCGTCCCGCTTCGATACGGCTCAAATTGGATCTTTCCATGTCGCAACGGTATGCGAGTTCCTGTACCGTCAGACGCCTCTCCCTCCTCAACTCTCTGATCCTAGAGGAGATATAGGATACCTCCTCCTCATAAACAACTCCCATTTCAAAAATTTGGATAAAAATTTTGTTGTGCAAATTTTTATATATATATTTGCACCATGCGTATCATATATGATACCATGATTTATCCAATATTACTGAAAAATAATGCGTCACACGGATAATAAGGAATGCGTCACTTTATTGATAATTAACGGATAACAAGACCGGTAGAGTATGCGTCGCTCTACCGATGTTCATGTACCCGTAACCGAAAAAAAATAGATACGTCACTCTATTGATAACTAATGCGTCAACACAAAAAACAATTCCATTTCAATTCTTCATTACTATGAAAAAAAACTTATTCAGAAAATTTCTTGCACT